>NZ_JACTAC010000002.1 GCF_014486675.1 Flavobacterium macrobrachii | reverse complement strand
ACTGCATTACTTCGTTTTTTTTAATCTTACTTTCTTTACTTGATAGTATAGCTTGATAGGAGGAAAATTTGTATTCTTCAAAATCCAAGCCTAAATGATGCGTTGGGTTTAAATGAACATATACTATTAAGCTTCTCAAATATTCCTCATTCTTTAATCGAATTCTTTTAAAATGTTTCTCAAAAAGACTTCCTGTTCTATTGTTTTGTTTGTTAAAAGCTTTAACATAAGAGTTAAAAAAATTTGAAAATAGCTGTGTTACTTGCTTTTCATCTTCATCTATTCTTACAACAAAATGAAAATGATTGTCCATCAAACAATAGGCAAAAAATGAAACTTTATCGTTAATATATTTATCCAATTGTTTTAAGAAAAAGGTTTTGTTTTCGTTACTGTTAAAAATATTACAACCATTTATTCCTTTGTTGTAAATATGGTAGTAGTGGTTTTTTTCTAGTAACTCTAATTTCATTTTTTACTTGTTGCTTTACTTATTGTCTTACTTATACCTACAAGGTTTTGAAAACCTTGCAGGATAACTAAACTTACTTTTGATACTCCTTCACCGCTTCGACAAAAGCCTTCGCATGATCGACAGGAATATTTGGTAAAATTCCGTGACCAAGGTTTACTATATAATTGTCTTTTCCGAATTCGTCTATCATTTCGTGTACCATTTTTTTGATGGTTGGAATTGGCGAAAGTAATCTTGAAGGATCAAAATTTCCTTGCAAGGTGATTTTTCCACCTGTTAAATAACGAGCATTTCTGGCTAAACATGTCCAATCTACACCAAGTGCTGATGCTTTGGATTTTGCCATATCATTTAGGGCGAACCAACATCCTTTTCCGAAAACAATCACTTTGGTATCTTCAGCTAATGCTTCTACTATTTGGTTAATGTACTGCCATGAAAATTCTTGATAATCAACTGGCGAAAGCATTCCGCCCCAAGAATCAAAAATTTGAACGGCATTGACACCTGCTTTTACTTTTTCTTTTAGATATAGAATAGTTGTGTCGGTGATTTTTTGTAATAATGTATGTGCTGCTACTGGATTGGAAAAACAAAATCCTTTGGCTGTATCAAAACTTTTGGAACCTTTTCCTTCTACAGCATAGCAGAAAATCGTCCATGGTGAACCAGCAAAACCAATCAGCGGCACTTCATCGTTCAACATTTCTTTGGTTAATTTGATGGCATCCATGACATAACCCAAAGTTTCTTGAATGTTTGGAACAAAAACTTGATTTACTTGTTCCATGGTTCGGATTGGATTTGGAATAATTGGTCCCAAATTGTCTTTCAATTCTACGTGAATTCCCATGGCTCTTGGAACTACCAAAATATCTGAAAACAAAATGGCGGCATCTGGTTTTACAATTCGAATAGGTTGCACTGTAATTTCGGCTGCTAATTCTGGTGTTTCGCAACGAGTGAAAAAATCGTATTTGTCTCGCAATGCTCTGAATTCTGGTAAATATCTTCCGGCTTGACGCATCATCCAAACTGGTGGACGTTCTACAGTTTCGTTGTTTAAGGCGCGAAGGAATAGGTCGTTTTTAATCATATCTTTTCTGGTTTAGACCTGACAGGTTTTGTAAACCTGTCAGGTCTTATTTTAATTATAATATTTTATTACTTCTGCAATCACGTTTTCAATTTTGGGTTGTGATGCAATGATGATTTTTTCTGTTTTTTCTTTTAAAGTTTCAGCAGTTGTATAACCAATGCAAAAACATATTTTATTGTCTATTTCGTTTTCTTTCAGATAGCTTTCTACGGCAGAAGGACTGAAAAAAAGAACGGCATTGTGTCTCATGTCAATTTTATGCGATGTTAAAACGGTTTGATATACTTCGATTTCATCTAATTGTATTTGTGCCAATTGTAACGCATCTGGCAAAATGTTTCGACGAATGTTTCCGCTAAAAAACGTGAAACTATTTTTGGAATATTGGTTACAAATTACCGAAGCCAATTCGGCAGCATACTCTGAAAACAGAACAACTTCAATTCCGTTTTGTTCCAAAAGTTTTTTGGTTTTTTCACCTACACAAAATGCTTTTTTGGTTTTAATTTGGTCAATATTTTTATGTAAAAGAACGCTTTCTACGGCATTTTGGCTGGTAAAAATCAAATAATCGTTTAATTCCTCAAAATTGAAATTATGGTATTTGATGCTAATAAAATCTTTGTCAATTACCGAAAAATTCGCGCTCAACAAGGGTAACTTTTGGTCTTCCGAAAGCAATTTAGTTGATACTATGCGAATTTCATTTTCCATGTTTATTTTTTGAACATTATTTTTTTTAACTTTTTAAAACATTAAGAAATTAAGAAAATTAAGTGTTTTACTATTTATTTTTTAAACCATTGATTTTTTTCTTTTGAACCATTAAGGTATTAAGAAAAATTAAGAGTAAAACTTAATACCTTAATGGTTCAATTTTATTTCTTCAACTGTTTCTTAATTTCTATCATAAGTTCATTTCCTCCGTTTTCTAAAATTTCTTTGGCACAAGAAAATCCTAGTTTTTTCCATTCTGAAATATCAACTTTTTTACTGATTTCCAGTTTTTGTTTTCCATCAATCGAAAGTAACACACCTTCAAATTCTATTGTATCGTTTGGTTCATCGTATTTTGCTAAAGCTCCAATTGGTGCTGTACATCCGCCTTCGAGTGTTTTAAGAAATTGTCTTTCGATATAGGTGCAAATCTCTGTTTCTATATGATTTAACTGCGAAAGAGCATCAATAGTAAAATTGTCATTTGCCATTGCTACCACAACCATTGCACCTTGTGCAGGTGCCGGAATCATCCAATCTAAATCTATAAAACTTTCTGGTTTTAAATTTATTCGTTCCAAACCTGCAGCTGCAAAAACGGCTCCATTCCAATCGTTATCATTTAGTTTTTGCATGCGTGTGTTTACATTTCCACGTAAATCTACCACAGTATGTTTTGGATATTTGTTCCACCATTGTGCTTGACGACGCAAACTTCCGGTGGCAATTGTTCCCTCATTTTCCAGAAAATCTAAATTTCCTTTGTGAACCAAAATATCCAATACGTTGGCGCGTTTTAAAACGGCAGCTTGAACGATTCCTATTGGCAAAGCAGTTGGCACATCTTTCATGGAATGAACCGCAATATCAACTTGACCATTAATCATTGCAATATCGAGTGTTTTGGTAAAAATCCCTGTAATTCCAAGTTCGTAAAGTGGCTTATCAAGAATGATATCACCTTGGGATTTTACAGCAATAATTTCGGTTTTGTATCCTAAATCGTTGAGTTGTTTTTGAACTGTGTGCGCTTGCCAAAGGGCTAATTCGCTATCGCGTGTTCCTATTCGTATTGTTTTATTAACCATTTTATTGTTTTTGAAACATTAAGAAATTAAGATTCATTAAGCATTTAATCATCTAATCTTGAAAAATATTCATTAACAAATGGCTTCATTGATTTTGTGATATTTGTTGTGTAGAAATTTATCAGTAATCCTTGAGGTTTTTCTAATAATTTCATGTAGGTTAAAAGTTGAGATTCATGAATAGGTGCCAATTTTTCGACTGTTTTTAGTTCAACAATTACTGTATCATTAACTAATAAATCTATTTTTAATGTTGAATCTAACTCTAAATCATCATATTCAATTTTGACATTAAGCTGTTGTTTAACGTCATATCCATTTCTTTCTAATTCAAATTTTAAGCATTGCTCATAAACACTTTCTAGTAGTCCTGGACCTAGTTTTTTATGAACTTTTATTGCCAATCCAGTTATTTCGAAAGATAATTTAGTTACTTCTTTTTTTGTCATTTTTTAATTTGTTCTAAATGAATCTTAATTTCTTAATGTTTCAAATAATTTTAATTAAAAAAATGATTTTTCTTGTTCTAATTGAAAAACTTTTTCAATCCATTCAATTCCTTCATCCATTGAGTCGCCATCTTTTAAATGGTTTACAAAATGATTGGTTATTTTTTGAATGATTCTGTTGCTGATAAGTTCGGCTTGTTGTTCGTCGAAATTGGATAATTTTTTACGTTGTACGTTTAGTTCGCCTTCTTTTATAGAATTTAGTTTTTCTTTTAACGCCTGAATGGTTGGAGCAAATTTTCTGTTTTTTGCCCAAGCTGAAAATTCTTCTTTTATTTCTTCAATTATAGCTTCGGCAGCTGGAATATGTAGTTTTCGGTTTTCAAGCGTTTCATCCGTCATTTGAGAAAGATGATCTAAATGAATAAGCGTTACTCCATCAACTTCTTGAACATTTTCATGTACGTTTTTTGGAATGGATAAATCTAAAATGAGTAACGGTTTTTTTAAATTCAAAATCGTTTTGTCAATCGTAGGGTTTTGTGCGCCAGTAGCAACCACAACCACATCAGCTTTTTGAAGTTCTAATTGTAAATCGGCATAATCTTTAACAACTAAATCTAATTTTTGCGCCAATTTCTCCGCTTTGTCTTTGGTTCGATTTATTAATGTAATTTGTTGATGCTTTGTGTGTTTTACAAGATTTTCACAAGTGTTTCTACCTATTTTTCCTGTTCCGAAAAGAAGGATATTTTTATTGGAAATATCTTCAACGTTTCTAATGATGTATTGAACCGATGCAAAAGAAACCGATGTTGCTCCAGAAGAAATTTCGGTATCGGTTTTTATTTTTTTGCTTGCTTGTATTACTGAATTAACCAATCTTTCCAGAAAAGCATTCACTAAACCGTTTGATTTACTTTCTGCAAAAGCTGTTTTTATTTGACTGATTATTTCGAAATCACCAAGAATTTGACTGTCTAAACCAGTTCCAACGCGAAACATGTGGCTGATAGCATCTTGATTTTTGTAGATGTATGCTACTTCTTGAAATTCAGGAACTGAGCCTTGACTGTTTTCACAAAGTAATTTAATTAGTTCATAAGGATGATTGGCAAAACCATAAATTTCAGTTCGGTTACAAGTTGAAGTAACGATTAAAGATTCGATTCCTTCGGCTTCGGCTTGCATCAATAACGTTGACTTAGCTTTAGCATCTAAACTGAATTTACCTCTAATTTGGGCATCTGCTTTTTTATAACTAAGTCCTACGGCGTAAAAAGAGGTATGTTTCGACATATTAAAATTTTCCATAAATTACTTTCCTTAAAAAGTTCAACAAAAATAGTAGCATACTATTTATAAAAGTAACGCTAGAAGTACTTTTTGTGTCGCTGTGAGATTTTTTACAGCTGATTTATCTTTTTAGCGTTATTTATTATAAATTTGTAGTGAAATCAAGTCTTCGCAAATTTCTTATGTAGATTAATTCTAAATAACATTTTTACTTGAGTTCAGATTTATATACGAAAAAATATCGCTATGGGTTCTCAAGAAATAATAAATATTGAAAATGATTTTACTTTAATTCGTTTTCAAAATGATGGAAATGAAATTTTTCATGTGAAAAAGCATATAAATCAAGGACTTATACAATTTCATTTTGGTATAAAAGGAAAGGCGAAATTTATTTTCAATCAAGGAAATTATGCTTTAGATTTGAACGAAGAGAAGTCGCTGTTGTTTTATAATCCACAAAAAGAGTTGCCATTAGACTTGGAATTAGCGCCAAATTCTTGGGTGATTTCGGTTATTATTTCTATTCAAAAGTTTCATTCTTTGTTTTCGAATGAGGCAAATCACATTCCTTTTTTAAGTCCTGAGAACAACGATAAAAAATATTATAAGGAAGAAAATATCAGTCCATCGATGGCCATTGTATTAAGTCAAATGTTTCATTACACCTTAAATCCTTCGATAAAAAATTTGTATTACAAAGGAAAAGGATACGAATTGTTAAGTTTATTTTTCAACAGAAATGAAGATCCAAATGCAGAACAATGTCCGTTTTTGATTGATGAAGAAAATGTTTTGAAAATCAAAAAAGCCAAGGAAATTATCATCAATAACATGGCTGAACCGCCAGGATTGGAGGATTTAGCGGAACAAGTTGGATTGAGTTTAAAGAAACTAAAAATGGGTTTCAAACAAATTTATGGCGATACCGTTTACGGATTTCTTTTTGATTATAAAATGGATTACGCTCGACAATTACTAGATTCGGGTTCGTATAATGTAAACGAAGTTGGATTGAAAATTGGCTACAGCACCGGAAGTCATTTTATTGCAGCTTTCAAGAAAAAATTTGCAACAACCCCGAAAAAATATTTGATGAGTTTAAGTTCAAATACCTAGTGCTATTAATTTCGTATATCAAACAATCGATAAAAAAAGTATAAACACAAAATCTTAAAAAGTAAATAAATTACTTTTACAAAAAAATTGCCACAATGAAAGGAGTATTATTAGTAAACTTAGGTTCGCCAGAAAGTCCAACACCAAAAGATGTTAAGCCTTATTTAGATGAATTTTTAATGGATAAATACGTAATTGACGTTCCGTTTTTATTGCGTGCTTTATTAGTTAGAGGAATAATTTTGCAAACACGTCCAAAAAAATCTGCAGAAGCTTATGCTCGAATTTGGACAGATGAAGGTTCGCCGTTAATTGTGATTTCAAAAAGAATGCACAAAAAAGTGCAAAGTTTGGTTGATATTCCTGTTGCTTTAGCGATGCGTTATGGAACGATGACCATTCAAAAAGGCTTGCAAGAACTAAAAGATAAAGGCGTAACCGATGTAATGCTCCTAGCTTTGTATCCACAATATGCCATGGCTTCAACCACGACGATTTGGGCCTTGGCAGATGAATTGGTTGCCAATAAATTTCCAGAAATGAAGCTGACTAAAGTTCCAGCGTTTTACAACAAACCCGATTATATTCAGGCATTGGCCAATTCGATTAAGAACCATTTGGAAGGATTTGAATACGACCATTTATTGTTTTCGTATCACGGAATTCCGAAACGTCATATTCGCAAAACGGATGTGACCAAATCGCATTGTAAAATGGATAGAACGTGTTGTAATACGCCATCGCCAGCTCATGAATTTTGCTACAGTCATCAATGTTATGAAACGACTAAACAAGTGGTAAAATTACTTGGAATTCCAGAAGGAAAATACAGTCAAACCTTCCAATCTCGATTGGCTGGTGACAAATGGTTAACGCCATACACTGATGTTGAAATCAACAAAATGCCCGAACAAGGAATTAAGAAATTGGCCGTTGTAACTCCAGCATTTGTTGCCGATTGTTTAGAAACATTGGAAGAAATTGCTATGGAAGCCAATGAACAATTTTTACATCATGGTGGCGAAGAGTTCATGGCAATTCCATGCATGAATGACGATGACGAATGGTGTGGTGTTGTGGCGAATTGGGTGAAGGATTTCCAGAGAAAATAGAAAAAAGATGAAAGAAAATAGACTATTAAAAATCTCTCTTTTATTATTTTTGAATTTAACATTTTTTGGTTGTAGTTCAGTTAAAATCGATGAAGCACAAAAAAGATTTTTTCTAAAGAATAAAGGGAAAGTTAAATATTTTTTAATAGAGTATATTAATAAAAATAGAGCATTAATCGGAGAAGTTCCAACACTAATAATTAATAAAATAGATGGACAAGAAATTATTCGTTCGGATAGAGAATTTAATTCTAAGCTAAATCTAAAAAGAAGTGACCTAATAAGAATAGAAATTCTTTCGATTGAAAAAAGTATTCCATTATATGGTTCTGCGGGGAAAAATGGAGTTTTAACTATTTATTGTTACGGAAAACCAAACTTATAAATAATGGAACTTTACAACTATATAAAATCACTTCATTTAATCTTTATAATCACTTGGTTTGCGGGTTTGTTTTACATTGTTCGTTTGTTTGTATATCAAATTGAAGCCAACGAAAAGCCTTCGCCAGAGAGAGAAATTTTGTTAGCGCAATATAAAATAATGACCTATCGATTGTGGTTCATCATCACTTGGCCGAGTGCTGTTTTAGCAACAATTTTTGCACTTTGGTTGTTGTTTCTAATGCCTGGATGGTTGCTAATGCCATGGATGCAAGTCAAATTAGGTTTTGTAGTTTTACTTTTGGCTTATCATTTAAAATGCCATCAAATTTATTCCCAATTACAAAACGATCAATTTAAATACAGTTCCAATTTTATGCGTCTTTGGAACGAAGGTGCAACAATAATATTGTTTTCCGTTGTTTTTTTAGTAATTTTAAAAAATGCTTTCAACTGGATTTATGGCGTCATCGGAATTATTTTATTTTCTGTTTTGATTATGCTTGGATTTAAGTTTTATAAAAGAATAAGAGAAAAGTAGTAATTAGTGAATAGTATCTTGCATTTTTCTATTCACTGATTACTATTGACTAATCATTTACAAATGAACAATTTCAAAATAGCACGACTTTCCCTCAGAACGAGAATTTTCTTGTCGATGATTGTTTTGATATTAATTGCGTCAATTTTGATGGCTTCTATTTCAGTTATTCAATTTAAAAATGAAGCAAAAGAATACCATCAAGAACGTTTAGACCGAAAAGAATTTGCCATAAAAGAACACATCAATTATGTGCTTTCTACAACAACTTATCCGCTAACTGCCGAAAATCTTCCGCTGGTTTTTAAAGATAAAATCCATGAATTAGCCGATATTCACAACGTTGAAATTAACATCTATTCACTTGAAGGAAAACTTGTTAAATCATCAAAAGCTTCGTTTTCTGTGGATAAAGTTGCACCGCCAATTCCAAATTATGTTCTAAAATTAGTACAATCTTCTGTTGACAAGCGCTATGTTGACATTAAAAGCATCAATGGTGTAAAAAACCGTTCTTCGTTTAGCCAAATCAAAGACGAAAAGTTCAAACCTCTTGGAATTTTGAACATTCCTTATGTAGAAGATGATGGTTTTTATGAAAGTGAATTACGTCAGTTTTTAATCCGATTAAGTCAGGTGTATTCATTTATGTTGATTGTAGCTTTTGCATTGGCTTATTTTTTAGCGAGTTACATCACAAAACCGCTTAAAACCATTTCGGATAAAATCAACGAAACAAGTTTAAATCAAAAAAACGAAAAAATCGTCATTGAAGCCAACAGCCGAGAAATCAATTCGTTGATAAATGCTTATAATCAAATGGTTGATAAATTGGAAGAAAGTGCGAGCAAATTAGCACAAAGCGAACGTGAACAAGCTTGGCGCGAAATGGCAAAACAAGTGGCACACGAAATCAAAAATCCACTAACGCCAATGCGTTTAACCGTGCAAAGTTTTCAGCGAAAATTTGATTTAGAAGATCCTAATTTGAAACAAAAAGTAGATGATTATTCTAAAACTTTGATACAGCAAATTGACACAATGACTTCGGTAGCATCAGCATTTTCAAACTTTGCTTCGATGCCTGCACAACAAAACGAAACACTAAACGTAGTTGAAGTTGTAGAATTTTCATTGGATATTTTCAACGAAGATTTTATCCAATTTAAAAGCCAAAAAGACGAAATTATTGCCGTTTTAGATAGAACACAACTCATTAGAATTATTACCAATTTGGTTAAAAACGCTATTCAATCCATTCCTGAAGACCAAGATTTAAAAGTAGTTTTGGTTTCGGTTAAAGAAAAAGAAACAATGGTTGAAATCACCGTTACCGATAACGGAATTGGAATTGAAGAAATCAATAGAGAGAAAATTTTTGAACCAAAATTCACCACTAAAAACAGCGGAATGGGATTAGGTTTAGGAATTATCAAAAACATTATCGAAAATTACAAAGGAACAATTACATTTGAAACAGAACTCGGAAAAGGCACTACATTTATAGTTTCTTTGCCAAAAAAATAAGCACAGATTTATACAAATTAAAATTTAGAATATACTATGAATTTCGAAAACATACTCATTACTACCGAAAACGGAATTGGACAAGTAACCATAAATCGTCCATCAAAATTAAACGCTTTAAATGTTGCTACTATAAAAGAGTTGCACGATGCTTTTGAAAAC
Organism: Flavobacterium macrobrachii; assembly: GCF_014486675.1. Taxonomy (GTDB): domain Bacteria; phylum Bacteroidota; class Bacteroidia; order Flavobacteriales; family Flavobacteriaceae; genus Flavobacterium; species Flavobacterium macrobrachii. The sequence continues at coordinate 120,276 of NZ_JACTAC010000002.1, read as the reverse complement.
CTTGAAAAAGATGACAATGTTCGCGTAATTATCATCAGTGGCGAAGGCGACAAAGCATTTGTTGCTGGTGCAGATATTTCGGAATTTGCTAATTTTTCGGTTGAAGAAGGCGCACAATTGGCGGCTCAAGGACAAGAATTATTATTTGATTTTGTAGAAAAATTAAAAACGCCAGTAATTGCTGCTGTTAATGGTTTTGCACTTGGCGGTGGATTGGAATTGGCCATGGCGTGTCATTTTAGAATTGCTTCCGATAATGCCAAAATGGGATTACCAGAAGTTTCTCTTGGCGTAATTCCAGGTTATGGCGGAACGCAACGTTTACCTCAACTCATTGGGAAAGGTCGCGCAATGGAATTAATCATGACTGCTGGAATGATTGATGCCGAAACCGCAAAATCTTATGGATTAGTAAATCATGTTGTTCCACAAGCCGAATTATTAGAATTCACCAAAGGAATTGCTGCCAAAATCATGAAAAATTCCCCAATGGCAATCGGCAAAGCTATCAAAGCAATAAATGCTAATTACAAATATGATGTTGACGGATTTGATGTAGAAATTAGAAACTTCGGAAAATGTTTTGGCACCGAAGATTTTAAAGAAGGAACAACAGCTTTCTTAGAGAAAAGAAAAGCTAGTTTTACTGGGAAGTAAATTATAAAACAAAAAGAGAACCAATTTAGGTTCTCTTTTTTTATTTCTCGCCTTCCCATTCGGCATAAAATTGCGACAGGAAATTTTCCATGTATTTATGGCGTTCCAAAGCGATTTTCTTTCCTGTTTCGGTGTTCATCTTGTCTTTTAAGAGCAACAATTTTTCGTAGAAATGATTTATCGTTGGCGAATCACTTTTTTTGTATTCATCCTTGGTCATATTCATTTTTGGAGGAATTGCTGGGTTGAATAATGCTCTATTTTTAAATCCACCATAGTTGAAACATCTGGCAATTCCAATAGCGCCAATGGCATCCAACCTGTCGGCATCTTGAACAATTTCGAGTTCTTTTGAAGTAAATTTCTTTTCAAAATTTCCACCTTTAAACGAAATATTCTCAATGATATTTACCACATGTTGAATGGTTTGTTCGGAAACATTTTCTTTTTCGAGAAAATTTCGAGCTGTTTTTGGTCCAACCGTTTCGTCTCCATTATGAAACTTACTATCGGCAATATCGTGAAGCAAAGCACCGAGTTTAACAACTTCCAAATCACATTCTTCTTCTCGTGCAATCAACAATGCGTTTTTATACACACGTTCAATATGAAACCAATCGTGTCCACCTTCGGCATTTTCTAATTGTTGTTTTACAAAAAGTATGGTATTATCTATTACTGACATAAATTTTGGTTTAAAAAAATCCTTTCTTTTCGGAAAGGATTTAGTTTATATTTCTTTTACTTGATTAAAGCCGGTTCAACCCATTTGAAGATTTTAGTTTCATCTGGCAATACTAATCGTTCCGATATTTTTGCCATTCTAGCTGGTAATTTCATTAAATAATCACGGGCTTTTTCGGCTTCATCGGTTAGATTAGTCATTTTTGAAATTTCCCATTTATCAACTAATTTCTGCAAAATATCTACATAATCATTAGCCGTATAAACTCCAATTTTTTGAGCTGAATTAGAAAACTCTTCAAATGCTGTGCTTATTTTTTCTCCTGATTCTCTCAAGAAATGAGCTGGCATCGTAATTTTTTGCTTCATCATATATTGAAAAGCCAACATCATTTCGGAAGGATCAACTTTAAAAATTTGAGTTACAAATTCCGAATACGCATGATGATGACGCATTTCGTCACCAGCAATCATTTTGCAAAGTTTAGACAATTTCTTATCACCATATTGTTTCGCCAATTGTGAAACTCTATTGTGTGAAATATAGGTTGCCAATTCCTGAAAACTGGTGTAAACAAAGTTTTTATACGGATCTTTTCCGGTTCCAATGTCGAATCCGTCATTGATTAAATGTTGTGTCGTAACCTCAACTTCACGCATATTTACTCGACCTGATAAATACAAATATTTATTCAACAAATCACCATGACGGTTTTCTTCACCAGTCCATTGTCGAACCCATTTTGACCAACCATTTCGAGCTTCGTTATCAACACCTTCTACTTCCATCAACCAAGATTCGTATGTAGGCAAAGCTTCTTCGGTAATCGTATCTCCAACCATTACAACCCAAAAATCATAGGGTAAATCTTTGGCTATTTCGCGTAATTCTTTTACTTCTTCAATGAAGTTTTCGTTTTCCGAATTGGGTAAAAAATCAGAAGGTTGCCAAATTTTTTCTACCGGAATCAAAAACTGATCGACAAAACTATCGACGTTTTTTTCCAAAAACTGCATTACTTCCAATCGGACATTTTTTAATGACATTCTATTTATTTTTAATTATATTTTGATAGCGCTTACAACAGCACTTTCTGTTTTTTGGATGATTTCTTCAAATGAATAATCCTTTACCGCCATTGGTTGATGAATTATAAATTCTAATTTATTTCCTAATCCCATTGGAAAAGCACCAAATTTGACCATTTTCCATGAATTATTAATTGAAATTGGAACTATATAAGCATTCGGTGCATATTTACATAAAATCTTCAAACCGCTCTGAGCAAATTCCTTTGGTTTTCCGGTTTTACTTCTCGTTCCTTCTGGGAAAATTACAGCTGACCGTTTATTTTTTTCAATGTATTCACCCAATCCTTTAATTACTGGTAAAGCTTGTTTTGGATCTTTTCTATCGATTAAAACTGAACCTCCGTGACGCAAATTATAAGAAACACTCGGAATGCCTTTTCCTAATTCTTTTTTGCTGACAAACTTAGCATGAAATCGTCGTAAATACCAGATAATCCCTATGATATCATACAAACTTTGATGATTTGCCACAAAAATTATCGGGACATTATTTGGAATGACTTCTTTGTTTTTAACTGAATAAGTTGTTCCTAAAATATTCGTACATCTGACTAAAAACAGATTTAGGTAATCTACACTTTTTTTGTGCGCTTGATATCCAAAAACATTGAGACAAATCCATTGAATTGGATGAAAAATAACCAATGTCAATCCGAAACACAAATAATAAACGACTGATATCGGGTAAGAAACCAGTTTTTCCATAGTTTTCAAAAATAGAATACAAAAGTACGGATTATATTTGGCTTTAGATTGTTTATAAATCTTAAATTATTGTTGAATTTCACATCAAAAAAAGCATTATTTTTACGAAAAATAAGTGCAAATCAATTTATAAAAGAGAAAATGAGTTCAGAAAAAGAAGCCAAATTAAAAGCATTACAATTAACATTAGACAAACTAGATAAAGCTTACGGAAAAGGAACCGTTATGAAAATGGGCGACAGAGCTGTTGAAGAAGTAGAAGTTATTTCTTCGGGTTCGCTTGGTCTTGATTTAGCTTTGGGTGTAAATGGTTATCCAAAAGGAAGAATTATCGAAATATATGGTCCAGAATCTTCGGGTAAAACAACGTTAACGCTTCATGCCATTGCCGAAGCTCAAAAAGCTGGCGGAATTGCAGCATTTATTGATGCCGAACATGCTTTTGACAGACATTATGCTGAAAAATTAGGTGTTGATATTGAAAATCTTATCATTTCGCAACCTGATAACGGAGAGCAAGCTTTGGAAATTGCCGAAAACCTTATCCGTTCAGGAGCAATTGATATTGTGGTTATTGACTCGGTTGCCGCTTTAACACCAAAAAGTGAAATTGAAGGCGAAATGGGCGATTCAAAAATGGGATTACACGCTCGATTAATGTCACAAGCCTTGAGAAAATTAACTGGAACAATTAGTAAAACACATTGTACTGTATTTTTTATCAATCAGTTGAGAGAGAAAATTGGGGTAATGTTTGGAAATCCTGAAACAACAACTGGAGGAAATGCGTTGAAATTCTATGCTTCTGTTCGTTTAGATATTCGTCGCGCTTCACAAATCAAAGACGGTGAAAATGTAATTGGTAACAGAACCAAGGTAAAAGTAATCAAGAACAAAGTTGCACCACCATTTAAAACCGCTGAATTTGACATCATGTATGGCGAAGGTGTTTCAAAAACTGGAGAGATTTTGGATTTGGCTGTTGAATTTGAAATTATTAAAAAAGCAGGTTCGTGGTTCAGTTACGGCGATACAAAACTTGGACAAGGTCGTGATGCCGTAAAAGCTTTAATTAAAGACAATCCAGAATTAGCCGACGAATTGGAACAAAAAATCAAAGAGTATATCAAAGAAAATAATGCTTAAAATGTTAAATCCCGTTAAAAGCGGGATTTTTTTATAAAACTAACGCAACCATTAGTAAAATAGAACATCTAACTGAAAAAGAATACCAAAAATGAAGAAGTTTATTTTTATAACATTATCAAGTTTACTATTGTTTTCATGTAGTCTTGAGAACACAAATGAAGGGTTTAATCCAGAAATTGTACCCGTTTCAAGTGTAGAAATGCCAACTAAATTTAGGGTTGATAGCATTACTGAAATTCCGGTTACATACATAAGACCAACATCATGTCACGTGTTTTCGAATTTTTATTATAACAGCATTGGTAATGAAAGAACAGTTGCTGTTTATTGTTCAAAAGTTAGTAATTCAAACTGTATTGATGGTAGTGGAAACAATTATCCACTAACCGTTCCATTAAGTTTCAAACCAAAAGCAATAGGAACATATCACTTTAGATTTTGGACAGGAGTTGATACTAACGGAACTGACCAATATATTGTGCACGAAGTAGTTGTTGATCATTAAATAGTAGACTTTGAGTATAGAACAACTCATAAATGATTGTAAAAAGAATGACATAAAAGCACAAGAACAATTATACCGACAATATGCTCCAAAATTGTTTTCTGTTTGCTTGAAGTATTCTCGTAACTATACCGAAGCACAAGATAATTTGCAAGATGGATTTTTACTCATTTTTGAAAAAATTCATCTGTTTTCTTTTAAAGGTTCTTTTGATGGCTGGATTAAAAAAGTAATGGTTAACTTCATTCTTCAACAATATCGAAAAGAAACCTTTTTGAGTTTAGTAAACGACAATGTTCCCGAAGAAATAGACGTAGAAATTGAAAACGAAGAGGAAATATCCATCGAGTTTTTAACCAAAATCATTCAGGAATTACCCGATAGATATCGATTGGTTTTCAATCTTTATACTATCGACGGCTATTCACATCAAGAAATTGCAGACATGCTTTCGATAAATATTGGCACATCAAAATCCAATTTATCCAGAGCAAAAATGATTTTAAAAGAAAAAATAGAACAAAATACTGGTAGTAAAAAAATACCATCCGTAAAATGAGTACAAGAAAAAATTTAGACCAACTCTTTCAGGAGAAATTTCAAAATTTTGAAGTCAGTCCGCCAGAATTTGTTTGGGAAAACATAGAAGAAAAACTAAAAGAAAAGAAAAAACGCCGCGTGATACCTTTTTGGTGGATATCATCTGGTGTTGCAGCACTTTTCGTGGTTGGTTTATTGGTTTGGAATTCCAATACTAATCAAACCATAAATACTTCTAACGGTATTGTCGTTAATAACAACAACAAACAAAGTTCTGATGAAAATGATACGTTAGACAATAAAAAATCTGATGTTATTTTTAACAAAAATGCATCCGAAAACAATCAAAACGCCATTGTCTCAACCGAAAATAGTAGTTCATCCGAAAGCAATTCTTCTGACGAAACTATAAACGAAGCAAATTCATCGGAATCAACAAAATTAAATACAAACAACAAAAAGAAAAAAACGGTTCAACAAAAAAATTCTGGAATTATTATAGCTAAAGAAGAAGCTGTTGCAACAAAAACAGAACATAAAAAATCGAACCATAAAAACACCAAATTCAATACAGTATCCGAAAACACTGCTGCATTTGAAAACAATAAAAATCCTTTAGCCGAAAACAATTTGGCTAAAGATGCTAAAGAAAAAAACAATTCAACTTTGATTGAAAATCAAAATCCGTTGAAAACAGAAAACAATATTGGAACTGATAAAATTGCTATGAAAAATCAAGACAATATTGCTATAAAAGGTGACATTACTATTCCAAAAGATTCTACAGCTGTTGCTACTGTAGAAAAAAACGAATTGGAAGAATTGCTAAATGAAAAAGAAAAACAGATTGCCAAAGAACAAAAATTAAATAGGTGGCAAGTTACACCTAATCTTGCTCCTATTTACTTTGGTTCTTTCGAGAACGGTTCGCCGCTTGACAATGCTTTGGATGAAAATACCAAAAGCTACAATAACAACATTAGTTATGGTGTTGCCGTTGATTATGCTGTGTCCAAAAAAGTAAAAATTAGAACTGGAGTTAATGCTTTTACTGTTAATTATAACACCAATGATATTACATTTTTTCAAAATAGTAATGCCAGAATGATGCGAAATGTTGATCCAACGCTTCAAGGTTCATTAATAGAAATTGTTCCTATTAAAAATGTTGTAACAACTTTTAACCGAACACAAGGAGAACAAAATCTTGGTGTATTAAACCAAAAAATGGGTTACATCGAAATGCCTTTCGAGGTTTCTTATAAATTAGTTGACAAAAAATTTGGCGTAGAAATCCTTGGTGGAATGAGTACTTTATTCCTTAATGAAAACGAAGTTTTTCTTCAAACCGATGATATGACGATGAAAATTGGCGAAGCGACTAACTTGAATTCTGTCCATTTTAGTACCAACTTTGGTGTTGGTTTAAACTATGGCTTTTTAAAGAATTTTCAAGCGCGAATTGAACCAACATTCAAATACCAACTCAATACTTTCACCCGAGATTCACAAAATTTCAAACCCTATATTTTTGGAATTTACACTGGTGTAAGTTATCGATTTTAAGTTTAGTTTAGTTTAAAGATAGTTAAGTGGTGTTATTGGCTTTCGAGCAATAACTAAAAAGAGTTTCGAAATTCGGAACTCTTTTTTATTTTAAATCATTTTGCAATTCAACTAAAATCACATTTCTCACTTCTTCTTTCAATGTTTTTTTATACTCAGGATTTTGATTTTTAGTTTCAAAAAAACGATGCACTTTTGCTCGCATCAATCCTGGACTTCCACTAAAAAAAGTATATGAAAAAAGACGTTTGTTGTCATAAAAAGTCATTGGAACGATTGGAAGTTCGTGTTCAAGTGCCAATCGAAAAGCACCATCTTTAAATTCATCTAACAAAATACTTTCGTCAGGAACGCCACCTTCGGGAAAAATACAAATACTCAAACCTTGACTGATACGTTTTTGTGCGCGTTGAAAAACTTCCATTCTACTTTTGGAACTGCTTCTGTCAACCAAAATACAAGTTCGTTTATAGAAAAATCCAAATAACGGAATTTTTGAAAGTTCTTTTTTTCCAACAAAAACAAACGGGTTTTTAGCAATAGAAAGCATCAGCATAATATCAGTCATCGAAGTATGATTGGCAACAAACATATAACTTTTTCCTTCTTCTATTTCTTGGTCAAAAGTAACTTTGGTCGGAAAACCCATTCCAAAAAGAATACATTTTGCCCAAATTCTTGCCATGATAAAAAAATAAGGATACCATTTTTCCGAAAGTATCGAAATGAACAAAAACGGAAACATCACTATTATTGGAATCGCCATTAGGATATAAAACCAAACTCGATATAATGTCCAAAAAATAATTTTTACTGTTCTCATGTTGTCAAATGTAATAAAACGTATGCAATTTTTGTAACAAACGATTAACTTTGCGGTAAAATCAAAAAAATGTCAAGAATATTAACCGGAGTACAAAGTACAGGAACGCCACATTTAGGAAATTTATTAGGAGCAATTATTCCAGCCATTGAGTTATCAAAAGACGAAAAAAATGAAACTTTTCTTTTTATCGCCGATTTGCATTCGATTACTCAAATAAAAGATGGCGAAACGCTTCGAGCAAATACATATAGTGTTGCGGCAACTTGGCTTGCTTGTGGTTTAGATGTAAACAAAGTTGTTTTCTATCGTCAAAGTGATGTAGCACAAACGGCTGAATTATCTTGGTATTTGAGCTGCTTTTTTCCGTTTCAACGCTTGACTTTAGCACATTCTTTTAAAGACAAAGCCGATAGATTAGCCGATGTAAATGCCGGATTATTTTCTTATCCAATGTTGATGGCTGCAGATATTTTGTTGTATGACATCGATTTTGTTCCTGTTGGAAAAGACCAAATGCAACACATCGAAATTACTCGTGATGTTGCTTCTAAATTCAACAATCAAATGGGCGAAACTTTTGTACTTCCTGAAGGAAAAGTGCAAGAAGAAACCATGTACATTCCTGGAACTGACGGACATAAAATGAGTAAATCTCGTGGTAATATCATCAATATTTTCTTAGATGATAAAGCATTGCGCAAGCAAATTATGAGCATTGAAACCGACAGCACGCCACTTGAAGAGCCGAAAAATCCAGATACGTGTAAAATTTTTGCGATTTATAAATTAGTTGCCAATGCTGAGCAAATTGCTGAGATGAAAGTGAAATACCAAAACGTTAATCGTGATTTTGGTTATGGTCATGCTAAACAAGCATTGTTTGAACTTATCGTAGAACGTTTTAAAACCGAAAGAGAAAAATACAATTACTACATCAATAATCTAAATGAAGTGGACGAACTTTTAAAAGAAGGTGCCAAAAAAGCTTCCCTAGTTGCTGATGGCGTTTTGAATAAAGTAAGAGAAAAATTGGGGTTTGAAAAAAACTAAACCGCTTCAAATAATTTTCCTGGCAACGGACGAATTACACCTTTCAATTCCATATTCAGCAGTATAGAAGAGATTTTAAATATTGGAAAATCACAATCGAGAGCAATTACATCTAGTAGTTGCTTTCCATTTTTTTGGAGATAATCATAGATTTTTTGCTCGTCATTATCTAAGGAAACAAAAAGTTGTTTTTGTATCGATTTTGTTGGTTTATTTTCCAATTCCCAATTGAGATTGTAAATTAAATCTGCCGCCGATGTCATTAAATTAGCGCGTTGGGTTTTAATCAAATCGTTGCAACCTTGACTAAACTTATCGGTTGTTCTTCCTGGAACGGCAAAAACATCTCGGCTGTAATCATTAGCAATATTTGCCGTGATTAACGAGCCACCTTTTTCGGCACTTTCAATTACAATCGTGGCTTCGCTCATTCCAGCAACAATCCGATTTCTGCGAACAAAATTTTCTTTATCAGGATTGGAATTACTCCAAAACTCGGTTAGAAAACCACCTTTTTGTTCCATTTTGGCAACATATTTTTTATGCGGTTTAGGATAAATCTGATTTAATCCATGTGCTAAAACTCCAATAGTTTGAAGATTGTTGTCCATTGCCGCTTTATGAGCCACAATATCAACGCCATAAGCAAATCCGCTAACGATTATTGGATTGAAAACCGCTAAATCTTCGATTAGTTTTTTACAAAATTCAGTTCCATACGAAGTAATTTCTCTCGTTCCAACAATGCTAATCATTCTTCGGTTATTGAAATCAATATTTCCTGCAGAGAAAAGAAGAATTGGTCCATCGATACAATGTTTTAATCTATCAGGATAATTTTCGTTTTGATAGTAACAAAATTTGATTTTTTCGGCTTCGATGAATTTTAATTCTTGTTCCGCTTTTTCATGAACGGTTTTATCTTTCAAATTTTTAATCAAAACATCGCCAACTCCATCAATACTTTTTAAGTGTTGCGATTTCGAATTAAAAACTTCTCGGGCTGAACCGCAATGGTTAATGAGTTTTTTGGCAACAATATCACCAACACCTTCTACTTTTTGTAAAGCTAAAACATACTGTAAATCGTCTAAAATCATCCTAACTATTTGTGAGGCAATATATACATTTTTTTATTTCGATTGTTAATAAATATTGTGAATATTTTTTTGTCAAAAGTATTGTTTATCTAAATTTGCTACTATGAAGATTGAACACCATATTTCCCAATTATTATACCGCTATCAATGTGTTACCGTGCCTGGATTTGGTGCGTTTTTAACCGAATTTCAGTCGGCACAAATTGACGAAAGTTCACATTCATTTTTTCCTCCAAAGAAATCTATTTCGTTTAATCCTTATTTAAAAAATAACGACGGATTACTGGCAAATCATTTGGCGCAAGCCGAAAAAATAACCTATGAAGTTGCTGTAACTGTTATTCAAAATGAAGTAAATCTTTGGAAAAACACCATTCAAGAAATTGGTCAATTTACGTTGAAAAATGTTGGGGGTTTCAGTTTAAATTCTGAAAAAAATCTAGTTTTTATTCCTGTTGATCATGTTAATTATCTAAAAGAATCATTCGGATTAAGTTCTTATACTTCGCCATCAGTTCAAAGAGAAACACTACGTGAAGTTTATAAAGAACAAGTGGAAACTTTGGAAGAAATTGCTCCAATTACTATTACTCCAGAAAAAAGCAATAATAGAAATTGGTTAAAATATGCCGCTGTTTTTGTGCTTACCGCTGGAATTTCAAGTGCTGTTGGTTTTAAATTGTATGAAAACTACGAAAACCAAATTGCTCAAGAAACACTTTTAGTAGAAACTAATGTTCAGAAAAAAGTAAATCAAAAAATACAAGAAGCCACTTTTTTTATCGATAATCCGCTGCCGAGTGTAACGTTAACTGTTCCAAAAAGCGAAGACAAACAACCTTATCACGTTGTTGCTGGTGCTTTTAGAATAGAAAGCAATGCCGAAAACGCATATAAAACATTACTTCGATTAGGCTTTAAAGCGAAACGTTTGCCAGCAAATAAGCACGGTTTATTTCCTGTTCTTTATGGAAGTTTTTCTTCTTATGCCGAAGCTCACGATGCGATGAAAGACATCAAAAAGCTAGATAATAAAGATGCTTGGTTACTAATTGAAGAATTATAAAATATATCCTGAGAAATCAGGATTTTTTATTTGCAGTAATTACCTTTGCAAAAAAAAGTATGAACCCAAAACATCCTTCAGAATCGTTAACGATTTTAACCGACTTAGTTTTACCGAGTGAAACCAATCCTTTAAATAACCTATTTGGTGGCGAATTATTGGCTAGAATGGATAGAGCTGCAAGTATTGCTGCGCGAAGACATTCACGTAGAATAACTGTAACCGCATCGGTAAATCACGTAGCGTTTAACAAATCTATTCCGCTGGGAAGTGTTGTTACTGTTGAAGCCAAAGTTTCGCGTGCCTTCAACTCTTCGATGGAAATTTACTTGGATGTTTGGATTGAAGACAGAGAATCTGGTAGTAGAACCAAAGCTAACGAAGCGATTTATACTTTTGTTGCCGTTAATGAAACTGGAAATCCTGTTCCAGTGCCACAAATTATTCCTGAAACCGAAGAAGAAAAAGCTCGATATGATGCTGCTTTACGTAGAAAACAATTGAGTTTGGTTCTTGCTGGAAAAATGAAACCTCACGATGCTACCGAATTGAAAGCGTTGTTTGTATAATGAAAAAGTCCCGAAAATTTTCGGGACTTTTCTTTTTATCTCGGCGCTAACCAAGTTGTAGGGTTAAAATAGTTTGAGTTTTGAGAAACCACAAATTTTAATACTGTTCGTCCATCGCCATCAGTTCTAATTTTTCCTAAAGATTGTTTTGCAGAAACTTTGTCTCCAGCTTGAACATTTACCGAACTTAAATTTTGATATACTGTAAAGAAATCTCCATGTTTTACCACAACCGCTTTTTTAACTGGTGTGATTAATTGAACTTGGGTTACTTCGCCAGCAAAAACTGCTCTAGCCGATGCACCGCTTTCCGTAGAAATTTCAATTCCGCTATTGTGAACTGTCAACGATTTAAAAACTGGATGCGGTTGATCGCCATATCCTAAACTAATCGCTCCTTTTTCAACTGGCCAAGGTAATCTTCCTTTGTTGGCTTTAAAATTATCTGAAACAATTTTTCCTTCTGGTGTTAAAATAATCTTGTCTGATGATTCAATTGCTTTTTTCTCGGTTGCAGTTGTTTTTGGGTTAGATTTTGCTTTTTCAGCTGCTGTTTTTCTATTGGCGGCGGCAATTGCATCGCGAATTAATTTCTTAATTTGGGCATCTATCTTTTTGGTTTCAGCTTGCTTTTTCTTGATTTCAGCTGATATTTTCCCTTTCTCCTTTTGGATTTGTTTGGCTAATTTTTCTTGTTCTTGTTTTTCTTTTTCAAGCTCTTGCTTTTCCTTTTCGTTTTCAATAATTAGCTTTTCTTTTTCTTGTTTTTGAGCGCCTATTTTTTCGTTATACGCAATTAATTGAGCTGATTTTTGCTTAATCTCATCGCCTTGCATTTTTCTATAACTAGCATATTGCTTCATGTATTGTGCACGCTTGTATGCTTGCAAAAAGTTTTCTGAAGACAATAAAAACATGGCGCGACTTTGCTCAGAACGACTTTTATACGACTTACGAATCATCTCGGCATAATCTTCTCTAAGTTCAACCAAATCTCTATTTAATTGATTAATTTTTAGTTGATTGGTATAAATATCATCACTCAAAAGCTTGGTTTGTTTTTCAGTAGTTCGGATGAGTTTTTCTTTTAATCCAATTTTTTCTTTCTGGATTAATAACTGACTAACAACTGATTTTTCTTTGCTCTTAACAGATTTTAAAAGCTCTTGTTTTTCCTGAATTTCTTGCTGAATTTTTAGCTTTCGCTCTTCGAGTTGTTCTTGCGTAAGCTGACTCCACATTGGCGAAGTAAAACATAAAAAAAGTAAACCTAAAACGTATTTAGACATAGTAAATCGGTGTATTTTATTTAATAAAAATTCTTTCATAACCTTCTGGAACACTGTATGGGAAATTAAAACTTTCGTCTACAGCTATTGATTTATATTCAATATCAATATTTGTTTTTTTGTCTCCTTGATTGGCTGAAATTGACATATTTGTTGGCAAAATTAACGAAGCAACATTTTGAAAATTTGGATAACTAACCGTTACCATTCTATTTTTATCAAATTGACTAATCTCTTGTTTTTTTAATAAAAATCGTTCTGATTCAAAGGAAAATGCTTTTTCGATGTTGTTGTCTTTAGCAAACAATCGGTATAATTTATTAGCGATTTCTTCCTTATAATTTCCGTTTTCTAGATTGTCCATTGGTTTTCCAAGAAGCATGTTTTGTACTTTTTGAAAATCCAATTCGGTTCCAAGCCATTGACTTAACGATTCATAATTTCCTTCAAAATAAGTTCCGTTAATTACTTCATAATACTTCACTTCATCAGGTGTAATCAAGGCTTTTGCCATTGTTATTCCAAGAAAACGAATGCTTACCAAGATTTTTTCATCCTTTTTTATTCGAATATCAGCCGAAACATTTTGCTTTTGTTTATCATCTTCATATCGAGCCGATGCTTTAATGTATAACGTTTTATAGTCTAATTTATTGTTGTAATGATTTTCAATTATTTTTTTGGCACTTAAAACGTCGTCCGCTTTTCCTTCGGAAAGTACTGCTTTTGATTTACATGAAATCAAAAAAAGAAACACAAGAGCTGGCGCAATTTTCTTTATCATTATCTTTTTTGTTTTTTAATTAAAGCATCTGCTTTGGTAAAATAGGTTTCTTTCTTTTTCATGTCACCTAATCCATTGAACGCTTCGCCCATTTGTACATAAAAATTGATTTCCAATGACATATCATCAATGATTAAATCTACTCCTGTTTCAAGAAACTCCTTGGCTTTTTTGAAATTACCCAACTGATTATTTCCCAAACCTGCATAGTAATAAAACTCGGGTTGATTAGGAAATAGTTGCGTCAATTCATCAGCCGTTTTAGAAACGTTTTCAAATTGTGTTAGCTCGGTAAATGTTTGTAACAAAAGTAATTGCGCTTCGATATCATCTTGAGCTGATTTCAAATGCATTTTCAAATATTTCTCCGCTTTGTTCCATTCTTTTTTTAGGTAATAAAACTTGGCAATTTCTTTGGAAACTTTTACGTCTTTATCGTCATTAAAATAACCTATGGCTTTGTCTAAATCGGGTTCAAACTGTGGATTTTTTTTAGCAAAAATCAAAAATTCATTTAAAATTCGGTGCTTGATTTTAGAATCAATTTTATCACTTGGCAAAACGATATTCATCGATTTTACGGCTTTTTCACCATCATTATTATTCAAATGAAATTTGAAAAGACTTACTTGTGCCCAATCGGATGTTGGGATTTCTTTTTCTAATTTTTGAGCGATTTCCAACGCTTTTTCTTCCTGATTGCTCTGTGAATACATATAAATCAAAGCAATATAATTGGATTCTTCTTTCGGGTTTTTTTTGATTTTATTCAGCAAATCAACTTTTTCAACACTCTGATATTTAGCATCTTTTAGAATATCGGCTTTGTATAATTCTCGCTTGTCTGATTTTCCGACGGTTTCATTCAACTCGTTTATCAATTCTAAAGCTTTGTCAAACTGCGCTGTTTTCATGTACAACGAAACCAAATCTTCTTTGTATTCGCTTTTGAATTCAACTAGTTTTTGTACCAAAATTATGGCTTGATTGTAATCTTGTGTGTCATAACAAACGTCATACATTCCAACCCAAGCCCAACGATTTTGAGAATCGATGTTGGTTACTTTTTCAAAATTATCATAAGCGTCTTTGTACTTTTTTTGTGCCAAATAGTTTTTGCCTAATTCAAAAAACACCACTGGATTATTAGGTTCCAATGCTAAACATTTTTCCAAAGCAATGATAGCTTTATCATAATTTTCTATTCCTTTTTGCTTTAGCGACTCATAATAATTGTCTTGAAACTCACTAGAAACCGCAGCAACATCTTCGGGTTCGGTTTGAGCCAAAAGAATGTTGGGAATAAAAAATATTCCGAAAATGAATTGATAAAAAGCTAATTTTCTCATAATACTTTACTAAACCTAACAGGTTAAAAAAACCTGTTAGGAATTATTCTAAAACGGAATAGTCTCCGATGCTGATACTTTTGAAACTACCATCAAACGTAGCATGATTTCCAATCATTGCATTGTCTAAATTGGCGTTTTTGATGTTAGAATGCGTTTGCACCAAGCTGTTTTTTATTGTACTATTAACAACGTGACAACCTTTTCCAAGGGAAACATTTGGTCCAACGGTTGCGTTTATTAAAACTACATCTTCTCCAATATAACATGGTGGAATAATCGTTGAATTTTCTAACTTCACATCATAATCTACCAAATGTTCTCCATCATTATGTAAAAAGCCTAACATTCTGTTGTTTGTATCAACTGTAACGTCTTTGTTTCCGCAATCCATCCATTCGTCTACTTTTCCTGGTACAAATTTCATGCCTTTTTGCATCATTTGCTTAATTCCGTCGTTAATTTGGTATTCGCCACCGTGAATAATGTTATTATCCAAAACAACTTGTAACTCATTTTTCAAAACCGCAACGTCTTTAAAATAGTAAATTCCTATGACAGCTAAATCAGAAACGAATTCTTTTGGTTTTTCAACTAATTCGATTATTTCTCCATTAGCATTTAGGTTTACTACACCAAAAGCTTCGGGTTGATCGACTTGTTTTACCCAAATAACGCTATCGGCTGATGTATCTAAATCGAAATCGGCACGAATTAACGTATCTGCATAAGCGATAACTGCTGAACCGCTCAAAGATTCTTTGGCACACATAATAGCATGACCTGTTCCTAAAGCTTCATTTTGATAATAAATGGTTCCTTTTGCTCCTAATTTTTGAGCAATAGCAACTAATTCTTCTTCTACTTTTTTGCCAAAACTTTCGTGAATGATAAACGCAACTTCTTCAATCGGTTGATTTAAAACACCTGCGATATCTTCAACCAAACGGTGAACGATTGGTTTTCCTGCAATTGGAATTAATGGTTTTGGTATTGTTAACGTATGTGGTCTTAATCTGGAACCACGACCAGCCATTGGTACTATTATTTTCATTCTATTTATTATTAAGATTTGTGTATTAAGTATTAAGACTTGACTGAATACTTTTAACTATTTATTTTAACTGCTTATTGGGACCGAACGCTGCTCACTACTTTACACCTGTTGAGCCAAATCCACCTTCACCACGAGATGTTTCGGTTAATTCTTGAACTTCTATCCATTCGGCGCGTTCATGTTTGGCGATGATTAGTTGTGCTATTCGTTCGCCGTTTTCGATAACGAAATCTTCTTGGGATAAATTTACTAAAATCACGCCAATTTCGCCACGATAATCGGCATCGACTGTTCCTGGTGAATTGAGAACGGTAATTCCTTTTTTGGCAGCTAAACCACTTCTTGGACGAACTTGTGCTTCATAACCGATTGGCAATTCAATGAAAAGTCCTGTTTTTACAATGGTTCTTTCTAGTGATTTCAAAGTTATTGGTTCTTGAATATTAGCTCGTAAATCCATTCCAGCTGAGGCAATGGTTTCGTAATTAGGTAAATCGTGTTGTGATTTATTGATGATTTTTATGGTCATGGTTATTAATTTCTATTAATAATTTTTAGAATAGTTGTCTTTTCATTTACGTATATAAATGCTGAAAAAATTATAATTAACGGTATTCCAACAAAATAATTTTCTCTAAAGTAATAAAATGATATAAATGAAAATAGTATTGATATCGATAAATAGCTTCCTATTCTTTTCATATCGTATGGAATTGAATAATATTTTTTTCCAAGAAAATAGGATATTGTCATCATGCTTCCATAGGCAACAATTGTTCCAATTGCTGAACCCATGTAACTGTATTTTGGAATGAGAAGAAAGTTTAAGAATAATGTCAAAACTGCGCCAATGATTGATATGTAAGCTCCGATTTTTGTTTTATCGGTTAGTTTGTACCAAACGGATAGGTTGTTATAAATCCCGAGAAAGAAGTTTGCCAAAATAATTAATGGAACAACTTTCATAGCTTCCCAATAGGATTCGTCTTTAATCATAATTTGTTTTAGCAAATCGGCAAAAACAATAACACCTAAAAGAATTAATGAACCAAAAATTACAAAAAATTTAGTTATTAAAGCATACGTTTGTTTGGCATTTTCGTTTTTTGCATGACTAAAAAAGAACGGCTCAATTCCTAGTCGGAATGCGGTTGCAAATAAAACCATAAATAAGCCAAGTTTGTAACAAGCGGAATAAGCTCCAACTTCGGCTTTACCAATATTCTTTGGCAAAAGAAATTCCAAAATTATTTTATCTAAATGTTCGTTAACCGCAAAGGCAATTCCAGCAATTAAAATTGGAAATCCATAAAACATCATTTTTTTCCATAATTGAAAATCTAATTTCCATTTTAATCGTAAATAATCTGGCGAAAGCACGACAAAAGTAGCCAAACTCGCTACAAGATTTGCTACAAAAATGTATCCTATTTGAAAATTATCAAAATATAAGGTTGCTAAAAATCCGTTTGGATTATTTTGAGCAATCTTTGGCAAATACAATAAGAAAAACAAGTTCAATATCATATTAACCAAAACGTTTCCAATCTTTATTACAGCAAACACAATTGGTCTTTGCTCAGCTCTTAATTTTGAAAAAGGAACAATCACCAAAGCATCTAAAACCAAAATCCAAATGGCGTAAGTAACAAATTCTACTTCGACATTTATCCAACTGGAAAGTGTGTTTCTATATAAAAGAGAAAGAAATAAAAATGCTATTGATGACCAAAAAATAGAAATCGTTGACGTTTGTATAACCCTTTTTTTATCTTCTTCAGCACTGTAAAATCTAAAAAAAGCAGTTTCCATTCCGTATGATAAAATCACGTTAAAGAAAACCATGTAAGCCATTAGAATTGTTGTTTCGCCATAATCTGCTTTGACTAATTTATCCGTGTGTAACATTACCAACAGAAAACTAATCATCCTTGGCAAAACCGTAGCTAAGCCATAAATTAATGTCTGTTTAAAAAGTGATTTGTATAAACTCAAGGTATATTATGTACTAATTGTAACAAAAATAACTATTAAATCGAATGAATAAAAAAAGAGCCAACAAAATGTTGGCTCTTTTTTTATATAAATTAATTATTAACCTTTCAATGCCTCAGCACCACCAACGATTTCAAGAATTTCTCCAGTAATCGCAGCTTGACGAGCTTTATTATAAGTTAATTTCAATTGATTTCTCAACTCGGTTGCGTTGTCAGTTGCTTTGTGCATAGCAGTCATTCGAGCACCATGTTCAGAAGCAAAAGAATCTCTGATTGATTTATACAACTGTGTTTTTAACGATTTTGGAATTAACGTTAATACAATTTCTTCTTTTGAAGGTTCAAAAATATAATCTCCAGCTGAAACAGGTTTATCTGATTTTACAGGAGCTAACGGCAAAAACTGCTCTGTTTGAACGATTTGTGTTGCGGCATTTTTGAATTGATTGTAAACAATTTCAATTTTATCGTATTCGCCAGAAGTAAACTTTTTAGTTAAAACCTCGGCAATTTCGGCAACATTATCAAAAGTTAAATTGTCAAATACTTCGCTTTTGTTTTCAATAACCGTATTTGCTTTTCTGAAAGCATCGTTTCCTTTTTTACCAATAGCAAAAAAATCTACTTGTTTTCCAGCATAACTATCGGCTACAATTTTTGATTGTTTGATTACATTTGAATTAAATGCACCACACAAACCACGGTTTGAAGTGATTACCACAACTAAGACTTTATTTACTTCACGTTGTGATGTAAATTGTCCGCCTGCATCACCTTCAAGAGTTGCGCTAACACTTTGTAATAATTCCGTTAATTTTTCGGCATAAGGACGCATTGCTGTAATCGCATCTTGTGCTTTTTTCAACTTTGCTGCAGAAACCATTTTCATCGCCGATGTAATCTGCATCGTTGACTGAACGGAAGTAATTCTATTACGGATTTCCTTTAAGTTTGCCATTTTTTATAAATTGTATATTGTAAAAATTTGTATAATGTATACTGTATCTGATTTTCACATACTACAGTATACAATTATACAATATACTTTTTTTAGTTATATTTCGCTCCTATTTCTTTAGCTGCTTTTTCTAAAACGTCAGTAATGTTATCGTCTAACTTACCTGCTTTTAAAGCGTTTAAAGTATCTCTATGTTTGTTGTTTAAGTATTCGATGAAATCTCTTTCGAATTCTTTTACTTTGTTTACAGGAACATTTCTCAATAAGTTTTTAGAACCAGCATAAATAATAGCTACTTGGTCTTCAACTGTATATGGATCGTTTACGGCTTGTTTCAAGATTTCAACGTTTCTTTTTCCTTTTTCAATTACGTTTAAAGTAACTGCATCAAGGTCAGAACCAAATTTAGCAAACGCTTCCAATTCACGGAATTGAGCTTGGTCTAATTTTAATGTTCCCGAAACTTTTTTCATCGATTTAATTTGAGCATTTCCTCCAACACGAGATACCGAAATACCTACGTTAATTGCTGGACGAACTCCAGAGTTAAACAAATCACCATCAAGGAAAATCTGTCCGTCAGTAATCGAAATTACGTTAGTTGGAATATAGGCAGAAACGTCACCAGCTTGTGTTTCGATAATTGGTAAAGCAGTTAAAGAACCACCACCTTTTACGATTGGTTTCAATGAATCTGGTAAATCATTCATGTTTCTTGCGATATCGTCATCAGCAATCACTTTACAAGCTCTTTCTAATAAACGAGAGTGAAGATAGAAAACGTCTCCAGGATAAGCTTCACGTCCTGGTGGTCTTCTTAATAAAAGAGAAACTTCACGGTAAGCTACTGCTTGTTTTGATAAATCATCATAGATAATCAAAGCTGGACGACCAGAATCACGGAAATATTCTCCAATTGCAGCTCCAGCCATTGGCGCATAAACTTGCATTGGCGCTGGATCAGAAGCATTAGCCGCAACAATAGTTGTATAAGCCATCGCTCCTTTTTCTTCTAATGTTTTTGCAATTCCTGCAACAGTTGACGCTTTTTGTCCAATTGCTACATATATACAGAATACTGGTTGACCAGCATCGTAAAATTCTTTTTGATTTAAGATAGTATCGATACAAACAGTTGTTTTACCTGTTTGACGGTCACCAATCACTAACTCACGTTGTCCACGTCCAACAGGAATCATCGCGTCGATAGATTTGATACCTGTTTGTAATGGTTCAGTTACTGGCTGACGGAAGATAACTCCAGGAGCTTTTCTTTCTAATGGCATTTCGTATAAATCTCCACCTATTGGACCTTTACCGTCGATTGGGTTACCTAATGTATCCACAACACGACCTACGATTTGCTCACCAACTTTTAAAGATGCAATACGTTGCGTTCTTTTTACTATTGAACCTTCTTTAATTCCAGTTGATGGTCCTAAAAGTACAACCCCAACGTTGTCTTCTTCTAAGTTCAATACGATAGCTTCCAATCCGTTATCGAATTGAACTAACTCACCGTATTGCGCATTTGATAACCCGTAAACACGAGCAATACCATCACCTACTTGAAGTACTGATCCAACTTCTTCTAAAGTTGCTCCAGATTGAAATCCTTCTAATTGTTTTTTTAATATTGCTGAAATTTCAGCAGCTTTAATTTCCGCCATTTTGATATATCTTTAATGGTAATTAATTACTTAACTCTCTTTTTAATTCTTGCAATCTGTTGGCAACAGAAGCATTGTATTGTTTATCACCTATTCTCAACACAAATCCGCCAATAATTGATGGATCAACAATGTTTTCGATAGTTATCTTTTTATCTGAAAAAGTAGCAATTTTTGCCAAAACTTTACCTTCTAAATCAGCAGTGATTGGGAAAGCTGTAGTTACTTTGGCAAGCTCAACACCGTTCATATGGTCAAATAACACATTGAATTGTGAAGCAATTGGTTCTAAAATTCCAAATCTCTTGTTCTCTTGTAACAATTTAAAAAGCATTTTTGTTTCTGCTTGAACTGAAGCAAATACTTCTGACAAAGCGTTCATTTTCAATTCAGATGAAATGATTGGACTTGACAGAAAATCACTTAATTCTTGGCTATTTGAAATTGAGGCAACGATTGACTTCATGTCATCATTTACCTTAATTGTATTTCCAGAAGAAACAGCGGTTTCTAAAATTGCTTTTGCATATCTAATCGCAGCTCTTGACATAACGATTAATTTAATTTTACATCACCTAACATTTTCTCAACCAATTTGGTTTGAGCTTCTGAGTTAGATAATTCGTCTTTTAATAATTTCTCTGCAATTTCTACTGATAAGCTAGAAACTTTAGCTTTTAATTCAGCCATAGCAGCATTTTTTTCGCTTTCGATAGCTGCTTTTGCTTGAGAAATCATTTTTTCTCCAGCTTGTTGAGCTTCAGTTTTAGCATCGTTAATCATTTTTTCTTTGATTTCACGCGCTTCCTTAATCATTGTGTCACGCTCTAATCTAGCTTCAGCTAATAATTTCTCATTATCTGACTTAAGATTTTGCATTTCTTTTTTAGCATTTTCAGCAGAAAGTAATGCATTTTTAATTCCTTCTTCTCTTTCGTTTACCGCATCAAGAATTGGTTTCCAAGCGAATTTTTTCAATAAGAAAATCAACGCAACGAAGATGACAAGCATCCAGAAAAATAAGCCAAGTGAAAATTGTTCTAATAATTTTTCCATTATATATAAATTCTGTTTTAGAAATTTTTTTTTAAAAACAACAGTTACAACCAACCGTTGCAACTGTTGTTAATTTTTTTAGATTAAGATGCGAATAACGCAGCGAAACCAATACCTTCAATCAAAGCAGCAGCAATAAGCATAGCTGTTTGGATTTTTCCAGATGCTTCTGGTTGACGAGCAATAGCGTCCATAGCTGAACCACCAATTTTACCGATACCTAAACCAGCACCAATAACGATCAAACCTGCTCCTACAATAGTTGGAATTTGCATAATGTATATATATTTAATTAAACATTCAATTTATTAATGATGAGCATCATCGTTATAATGTTCTTCATTTGCAGCACCAAAATAAAGTGCTGATAACATAGTGAAAATATATGCCTGTAAAGCGGCAACTAAAATTTCTAATAATGATAACGCAAAAGCAAGTACGAAAGATAAACTACTTCCTAACCAATTTTTGAAAATAAACATCAATCCTATTATACTCATTAAAACCACGTGTCCAGCAACAATGTTTGCATAAAGACGTATCATCAATGAGAAAGGCTTAATAATTGTTCCTAATAACTCAATTGGTGCTAAAACTAATTTCATTGGTGCTGGAACTCCAGGCATCCAAAAAATATGTCCCCAATAATTTTTATTTGCTGTAAAAGTTGTAATCAAATAAGTTATTAAAGCTAAACCTGCTGTAATAGCAATATTTCCTGTTACGTTTACTCCTAGCGGTGTTAATCCAAAAATATTTAAGAACCAAACGAAGAAGAAAATAGTCAACAAATAACTCATGTATTTTTTATAATTTTTTCCAATATTAGGAATAGCAATATCGTCTCTAATATAAAGAATGATTGGCTCAAAGAAACGACCAGCACCTTTTGCAATTCCGCCGTTTTTAGCATAAGATTTTGCCAAACTTGTAAATAACAAGAACATGATTATTGAAACCACCAACATCATAAAGACATTTTTTGTGATAGAAAAATCAAATGGTTTTTCGTTTGTTACGTGATGTTTTGCATCAACAGCAACTTGCTCATCAGCATTGGCTACTTTGTAAATTTTTCCATGAAATAATCTGTAGTAATTTCCATTGCTTTCCGCAGCACTTTCTCCATGGTGGAATTTTGAAGAAGAAAACAATTGTAAACCATTATCCCAAAGAATTACCGGTAATGGAAAACCAATATGGTGTTCTACTTTTGCATCATCTTCATAAGAAAACAAATGGAAATCATAAGAATCTTGCAAGTGATGATTAATGAATTCTTTAATCTCGGTTTTTAAGTCTTTCGATTCTCCTTCGTGATGCTCGGTTTTTGCTTCAGTAGTAACAGAAGTGTGCTCAACAGTTGTTGAATCGTTTGTAGGATTTGCAACCGTTACTAATGGCAAAAATGCTACTAATGTTGCAACTATAAAATGGAGTGGTTTTTTTGAAATCACCATATCTGATTTTATCTAAAATTTTATTTCTTCAAATTTGGTGCAAAAGTACAATATTAATTAATATGAAAAAGTATAAGTTTTGTTTTTTTAATTGAATTATCAATTTTTCTTGAATTTATTGCTTATTGTTTAAAATTCTGATGGTTAAAAGTGTTTCTATTGCCAAAAAACAAATAAAAACAATAAAAAAGTTTATTTTCTCTGTCGAATTTTCATCGGTTGTTGTGGCTAAAACTGGTCGCAGCAAGAAATAGGCGATTCCCATTTTTATCGATGTTGCTATTAAATAGGTGTAACCAACGTAGTCGAGATTTTTGGTTCTAACGAATAATAGCAAACTCATAATAACTACTGAAAACACAAAAAAGATAGTATATAAATTGGCTATAGAATACGTCCATTTTACCAATTCATTCTTTGGAACAACATTTTCTACCAGAAAAAAATGGATTACAAAAGCAATTATTGAAATACTAAAAAGGTATAAAAAGGTTTTGAAAGTCATTATGAACTTGGAGGAATTATTCGTTTTTGTTGATTTCTTTCAATTGACGATTGACGTTGTAAAAAGCAATGGCTACACCAACTAATACTAAAATCTTTACGTACCAATCGTTTTTATTAGGGTATTTTTCGTCGAGCCAATCGCCCAAAGCGGCAAACAGAAATATGATTATCCCCATTTGGATAGGAATGTTAATAAGCTGTAACCATTTGTTAGCTTGCTTTTTCTTCTTTTGATTGTCCATCGTTTGGAAGGTTTTTTACTTGTGGTTTCATAACACAAGTAGCACTAAATTCGGCGCCGGGTTCAACGGATAGTTTTCCGCAAATCACTTCGCCTTTGATATGTGCTTTTGCTTTTATATTTAAGATTTCCAGTACTTGGATTTTTCCTTCAAAAACTCCTTCGATATCGGCATTTTTACAAATTACATCGCCTTTTACCATTCCAGCTGGACCAATAACTAGTTTGCCTTTGGATTGAAAATTACCAATTAAATGTCCGTCCAAACGAAAATCAGCAGGCGAAGTTATATTTCCCTGAATGATTGTACCTTCTACAATTCTATTGGTTTTTCCCAATAAATCGGTGTAAGATTTTGGACTTTTTTCAAACATTTTATTTGCCTTTTTTATCATTAGGAATCATTCCTGGAACTGGAGGTAACTCTAATGAATTGTCGTTTTTTCTTTTTATTTCGCTTTGATTTTGATTACCAGAATTTAGCTGATTCATTTGCTTTTTTTGCTCTTGAATAGCTTGTCTTTCTGATTGAACATCTCTTGGTTGTTCTTGTTGATCTGATTTTGGTTGTTCTTGTTGTGGAACCACTATCTTCTCAATTGTTCCATCCCAATTTGGTTGTTGTGGATTATCAGATAATTTTCCTGCCAAATAATCATCGAGGTTTTTCTTTATTTGAACAACTGTATAATTTTCAGTTGAAATAATAATTGGTAAATCTTGAATTTTATATTCTTTAAACTCTTTTAAAATCGATGCAATTCCTTTAGCATATTCTTCAGATTTCATACCGTGAATAACCACAAAATTATCGGTCATCGTGTAAATATCTTTGGATACTGACAATTTATCTAAACTTCTTTCATTGATAAATTTAGTAATTTTCTCCAAAATATGTTTGGTGTTTTTGTCCTCAAAATCTTTTGAAGTATATAAAATCTTCCAATTAGTAGATCCGTATTTTCCTAATTCTAAGGCTTGAAGTTTTGGAATGCTTACGTTGATAATTTTCTCGGCTGTTTTTCCTTCTTCGCTGTTTGGATAATTTAAACTCACATAGTTTAATGCTTGTTGATATTCTGTCAATCCTTTCAACTTTCCGATGATGTTAGCTTTTAGTAATTCGAATTTTGGCACCATTTCATCGCCTGTAAATCTATCAATTGCTGTTTCGGTCTTGGTTAAAACGGTTTTGAATTCGCCATTTTGATATTCTTTAAACAAAGCTTCATAAACTACTTTTGGTGAGTCGCTTGACTCGGCAATATCGCTGTTTGGATTGAGCAAAATTTGAGCATATCTCGATTCTGGAAATTGCGAAATAATCTGCGATTTCATTGATGCTGCTTTATTTTTGTCTAAAATTTCATAGAGCTTATACAAATTATACATTGATGGCAAAACCAATCGTTCTTCGGGTTGATTTTTTAAAAGTTTTTCTAATTTATCGACTGCCAATTCATATTCTTTGAATTTTTCTTTATAAATAATTCCAAGTTGGTAATACGCAAAATTTCTTTCTTTCGATAGACTATCAATTACTGTTGCATCGGTTGGCAATTGCGCTATGTAAAACTCTGGATTGTACGGGCTGTTTTTATCTTCTTCTTTTACCTCGGCATTTTGAATTTCTTCTTCATTTTTTTCTATTGCATTTTCATTACCTTTGTCTAAGGTTTGTCCATTTGTTGATTTCCAGTTATCTGTCAACTTAATTTTTCCCCACGTTTTACTAAATTCCTTTTTACCAAAGGCAACTGTAGTTGAATTATAAAAATAGAAAATTCCTCCAAGATTTGATGTTCCAGCTTTTGCAACAGTTGGAGTTTTGATTGCGTTATTGGCTTCCAATTTTCCTTCGTTTCCAACTTGAGAATTTTGGTTAATCCGATCAAGTTTTTCTTGTTCTTTTTTAAGTTTTTCTTCTTCGGTTTTAAGTTTAAGAATATGTTTTTCAAAATAAGCTGTTTTTTCAGCCATTGGCATTTTAAACAACGAAATTATACTGTCATTTTTTTGTGCAATTCCTTCATATTTAATAACATCTTCAAGATTTTCGCGTTTCTTTTTAATGGCATTAAATTCTCTTGTTCTTGGTTTTAAATTGACCAACGTACTGTCGTAATATTTTCCTGCGATTGCATATTTTGCATCGTCAAAATAAATGGAAGCAAGATTTCTATAATTAGAGGCAATTAAATACTGATCAAGCGTTTTCTTTTTCAGAGAAAGATTATAGTTTTTCTTTGCTTCTTTGAAATTCTCTTGACCTTCATAGAACTTTGCTTTTTGATGGTACAATGCATCAAGATATGGTCGATTTTCTCTATCTTGGATTAAATCGTTGAATTTTTTAAGAAATGTAATTGTGTCACCTTTTTGGATAGCGGTTTGTCTTGCTTGATTGATATGCGCATGAATTACATATCGTCTTGCCGCTTTTCTATTCATATCAATCACTTCTTGATAACTAGCAAAAGCGCTGTCTTTATAACCCATTTTTTCATAAAGTTGCGCCAAAATAAAATGGTAACGCGAAACTTCTTCATTGGATTTTGTAAAATCTCTGGCTAATTTCAGCTTGGCAACTGCGCTATCTTTTTCTTCTAAATTGATAAAAGCTTGAGCTAAAGTAGCATTAGCATCAGCGAAAATTTGGTCTTTAAATTTAATTTCTTTCAACAATTTGCGAAGATTATTTACTGCCAAAGCATCGTTTTCTAGTCGCATATTAGTTTTTTCACGCCAAATTTTTACTTCATAAATTTTATCGCTCGATGGATATTTATATAAAACATAATTGAAGGCTTCCAATGCCGGAACGAAACGCTGACTGTAATATCTTGATTTTCCTAACAAAAGATGTGCTTCATCCATTTGTGGATTTTTCTCTGAACCTTGAATATTCATCGAATGTTTCTGGATAGCTTTAGTTGCTTTTTCTTCAGCTCTTTCAAAATCGGGGTTTTTGGTTTCATTGGGTTGCAATTGTTCTTCCGAAATTTGCATCCTTTCTACGGGAAGAATTTCCCAAAAATTGTCTTGGTATTTTGATTTTAAATCTAATAATCCTTTGTCGAGCGCAAGATTTCCGTTGTACAAAATATTGTATTTGGTGCTCAATGCATGAGAATTTCGGGAAAGAAATGTATTTTTTTTGGTAGAACAAGCTATCAAAAAAAGAAATGTTCCCAAAAATATAAAGTATTTAAGAGTAGTGGTTTTCAATGTAAAACGTTTTGTTCGATAACGTAAATTTGTCATAAATAGTATAACTAACGGGTAAAAATACGTTTCTTTTTGATATGGCAAAAAAATAGCCGTATGTTTTTTATGACATACAGCTATAATTGTTTAAAAATGAGCAATATTACACCGCAAAAAACGCTTCTAATTCTTTCAAGGTTTCTGGCGATGTTTGAATATCTTTTACAATTTCACCTTTGTTTAGAGCTACAATTCGGTTGCAAACCTCAACAGTGTGAACCAAATCATGACTAGAAACTAGAACAGTTGTATTAGTATCATCGGCTAATTCTTTGATGATTTTTTTCAAACGATTTACGGTTGTTGGATCCAAATTTGCAAATGGTTCGTCAAGAATTACCACTTCTGGATTTCCAATTAAAGCTGCTATAATTCCAACTTTTTTCATGTTTCCTTTGGATAAATCTCGAAGGTATTTTTTACTTTTTAAAATTTCGCCGTTGAAAAATTCTTCATGTTTTGCTAATAAAGTGTCAACATCGGCTTTGTTTTGATTTCGTAATTCGCCAATGAAATAAAAATATTCTTCGGCAGTTAAATAACCTATCAAGAAACTTTCATCGATGAAAGCAGCCGTGAAAGGTTTCCAGTCTTCGCTAGTGTTTACCTGAACATTATTGTTGATAATATGTCCTGTGCTTGGTTGAATTAAATCTAATAATAAACTGAAGAAAGTGGTTTTTCCTGCACCGTTATTTCCAACCAAACCAAAGCTTTGTCCTTTTGGAATTTCTAGCGATTGAACGTTTAATACTTTAACTCCGTTGTTATATGTTTTTGAAAGATTATGTACTTGTATCATGATTTCTGTATATTGTATTGTTGTATATTGTATTATGAACTTTATATCTAAATATTAGCTTTTTTGTTTGTAAGCGGCGATGGTTGCATATTTTTCGGATTTGTAGATTTTTTCGATTTTAGTAAACATATAGTTTCTAAACATAAAACCAATAACTCCAGCTAATGCTACAAAAAGTAATCCAATATTGGGTGAAAAAAGATAATAACCTGCGGCATATAAAGCCATTGGCAAAAGCATTTTTGGAATGGCAATCAACATTGTTTTTACGTTAAAGGCTTGTTTGTCTCCAAAGGCTTGTTTGCTCGTAGTTAAATCGATTGGTGTTTTCACAAATGCGCCACCAAGCATTACCAAATGTGAATTTACTCCGATGTTAAAAATAGCTGCAACGACAACGATTAAATAAGTGTGAATTCCAAAATAAAGATAGAATGATGCTAAAAGTGTTGAAATTACTGTTCCAATAACCATCAACCACCATTTTGATTTGATGTATTCTTTGTAAGGAATATTTTGGCTCATTAATAGTTGATAATAAGCACTATCCCAACTTGGAATAAATTGTCCAAACGTGAACAAAAATCCACCCGAAACAAAAATTCCTGCAAAGACTTTCATCGCCGGATTATCATAAGCTTCAATCGAACTAGTGAAAAATAATAATCCATAAAAAACAAACACAACACTCATAATCAATGTCGTTTTTGAGCGTTTGTTTCTTCTCAATAACCGAATATCGTTTTTTAAAAAAGTTCCTAAAATTCCAAATTGTTCTAACCAAGTATAATTTTCGGTTTGAGCCACTTCGCTTTTCTTAGCCAAACCTTCGTCCAAATTGAGATTGCTTTTGAAATATTGGAACGAAAAATAATAAGCCGCAATTAAGAAAAGTACTGGAAGTAAAAACAAATAATTGGTGTCATACATTCCTTGAAAAAACGGTTGTGTATAAGCTGTAATGTCAAAAATATTGTAGTATTGTGTCAATCCTAATCCGGCAAAAACAGCCAAAACACTATAAAAAACAGCATCTTTATTGTTGATTAGAATATTGATGAAATTATTGAAATACACCAAAGCAAACATGGCGATATTCCACAAAATGGCTTGATAACCATAACCTTTTACTAATAAAACAACGGTAAACGGAATGAAAAACAAAGCGTGTGTCCAATTGAAAAAAGACAAAGCTGTTTTTCCTAACGAAAAATGCACAATTGTTCCTTTTTTGATAGGTAAAGTTAGCAATGGACGAATGTTCATTACCGGCATTTTTTGCAGAAAATAACGAACCATTAAATCTACTGCAAAATAATAAATCATAAATTTATTCACGGTTTCAAGCGGTTTCATGCCTTCGTCCTCAAGAATAAAATAAACACCCAAGCCCATAATAGCAAAACACGCTAGAAAATAAACGGCAACTAATCCCATGATGATTTTCATGGCGAGATTTGTTCCGAATGATGCCGAACGCAGAAATGATTTCCACTCGAGCCAAATAAAATGTTTGAACATAGATTTTTGTTTTTGGTTGTAAAAGTTAGTTTCTAAAGATAGTAAAATGTTACAAATACTGTAAAAAATTCGTCAATTCGAGTATTTTTTGGTTCGGTTCTCGATACTTTTTCTTCCAGAAAAAACTCGAACTGACGAACCAAAAAATGTATCGAGAACACAAATTTTAATTTACAATTTCATATTCAGGATAGGTTTCTTTTAAAAAATCTTCAGCTTTTGACGGAATTAAAACCAGCATGATGTATTCGGTTAATCCTAATAAAATCAATAGAAAACTGAACAACAATAAAAATCCGTCATGATAATTTTCGCCTTTTAAATGAAGTGAAAATTGTATCGGTAAATTTATCAATCCAGCCGAAGAACTGTAACCAAAAATGATTTCTTTCAGCAACCATTTTTTACCGTTTTGCTTGTTTCTCTTTTTATTTCTTTGCGTCAAAATTACCATTCCAGCAAAATAGGAAATGACTAAAACGAAAAAGAATGATTGTACTACCCAAAAATCTCCTTGAAGTTGTTTCATCAAATAAAATACAATTCCAATAGCAGCGACTGTTCCTATGATTTTTGGAACCGAAAAAAAAGTTTTTAATTCGTTTAAAACTAATTTGTTGTATTTTTTGTTCAATGCTGATTGTCTTTGTCCAACCACATCCATAAACCCAAAAACACCAAATTTTTTGAACTCAATTTGTAACGATTCTTGAAAAGATAATTTTGGATTTTGTTGCCATTGTTCTTCAATAGCATTGGCTAAATGATCAACCAATTCGGTTTGTAAATCATAATATTCCACGTAATGTTGACGCGTGAATTGGTATAATTTTTCTATTTGTTCGGCGGATAGTTTCATTTAATAATCATCTTAGAATTAAAAAATTTATTTATCTGATTAATTGCATATAGAACATATACCACAAACAAACACATGAAAACTATTGTTAATACATCTGATATGTATTCTTGTTTATCAAACGGTTTGAATAAAAATAGGTTTATCCAGTATAAAATCGATAAAACAATATTGCTTCTCTCGATAAAATAATACCTCTTTTTTTTTATTCCAAAAAAATAAATCATACTCAACATTGAATAGCTCAAGAAAATAAGCAAAAAGTAAAACGATAAATCTTCTTTTAGAAAAGTATAAACCATTGTTTTCCGGAATGTAAAAAACAACATGATAATCAACACTACAGCAAACAAACTTTTCGGTTTAAGAAAAAAACGAAAATAATTTTTTAATTCTGATAACGTACTCTGCCACGTTTTTTTATTCATACTGAAAATTTCTTTTCGATTTGAATTGACATAACTAACAAAAGCATCGTGAAATTCAATATCTTCAACTTTCATTTTTTCTTCAACGCCAGTGGCAATGTGATCAATCATTTCAGCTCGAATATCAACATAAATAACATCATTGCGTTGCAAAAAACCGTCAATAAACTGTATTTGGTTTTTGTTTAGTTTCATAAATTACGTTAATTTAGGATTTACAATACTTTGCATATTTTTAATAAATTCTTCCAGTTCTGCCAATCGATTTACGGTTTCCGAAGTTCCTTTTTCAGTGAGTTTATAATATTTACGCAGTCGATTGTCCACGTTTTCAATTTCTACTTCAAGAACGCCTTCGGCTTCCAGTTTATGCAACGCTGGATACAATGCACCTTCGGTGATTTTTAGTTCGCCTTTGGTTATTTCTTTTACTTTTTGGGTAATTTCATATCCATACATTCTACCGTTTTCTTCCAATAGTTTCATCACTATCGTGGTCAAACTTCCTTTATATAATTGCGAGTTTTTCATATCATTGAGGATTTATGAAGCAATCTTACGTTTGCAACAGCACAAATATACATAAGTTTTTTATATACATAAGACTTCTATGTATAAAATTTAATTTGAAATTGCTATTGATTTTTGAAGTTGAAGTTGATTTTTGAAGTTAAAATTGCAATTGATTTTTGAATTTGATATTATTACCTTTGTAAAAATTATTATTCATGTCAACTTATTATAAACTAACCATAAAAGATTTAAAAAGGGAAACTGCCAACGCAATTTCAATTACATTCAACATTCCATCCGAATTAAAATCAACTTATCAATTTATTGCTGGTCAATACGTTAATTTAAAATTAACGCTTGACGGACAAGAAATTCGTCGCGCTTATTCTATTTGTTCTTCTCCAAATAGCGGCGAACTTCGCATTGCCATTAAATCAGTTCAAAACGGTCATTTTTCAAAATTTGCCAATGACAATTTAAAAGTTGGAGATATTATTGAAGTTGGTCAACCAGAAGGAAAATTTACATTTGAACCTAATGCTGATAAACAAAAAAATTATGCAGGTTTCGTTGCCGGAAGCGGAATTACACCAGTAATGTCCATCTTAAAATCGGTTTTAGAAAGCGAACCAAACAGTACTTTTGTTATAGTTTATGGTAATAAATCACCCGAAGAAACCATCTTTCATCAGGAACTTCACGATTTACAACTGAAATATGTTGGACGTTTGTTTGTACATTTTGTTTACAGCAAATCAAATGGTGGCGATCTTTTTGGAAGAATTGATAAATCGGCTGTGAATTTCATTCTTAATAACAAACACAAAGAAAAAGAGTTTGATAAATTCTATTTATGCGGACCAGAAGAAATGATTAATGTGGTTTCCAATGTTTTAAAAGAACACAATGTAGCCGAAAAAGATATTAAGTTTGAATTGTTTTCCACTTCAACTGCTGAAAATACTAACGTTGGCAATCAATCTGGTCACACAAAAATCACCATTATGGTTGATGATGAAGAAACCACTTTTGAAATGTCGCAGAAACAAACCGTGCTCGAAGCGGCTTTAAAACAAGGAATTGATGCACCTTACTCTTGTCAAGGTGGCATTTGCAGTTCGTGTTTAGCACGAATTACAAACGGTTCAGCTGAAATGAAAAAGAACTCCATTTTAACCGATGGCGAAGTTGCCGAAGGTTTGATTTTAACTTGTCAAGCACATCCAACATCGGCCGAAATTTATGTGGATTTTGATGATGTTTAGATTGAAGATTGTTGATTAATGATTTCAGATTTTAAAATTGCTTTTGATTTTTGCAATTGATATTGTAATTGGAAATGAAAAACAAACTAGAGATATTTAAAAAAGCTCCTGATCTTTTGGATGAACCCGAAGTTCAGGAGCTTTTGGATTATTGCGAACGATTGGAAGACGAGTTGGTTGACTTAAAATTTGAAAAAGAAAAAAGCAAAGAACTCATTATGCTCGACATGATTAAGGAAGTCATAAAAGGTTGTAATGCTATTGAAAAAGAACAGTTGGAACACGAACGATTTGGCTATGAAGCACCAAATTATCAAGCTACAATTTCTAATCTAAAAAGTTATATTTTAGAGATTTGCAGAATAAATAAGATTTATTTATAACTTATTAAACCATTAAGAAATTAAGAAAAGTTAAGGCAAATCTTAATGAAACTTAATTTCTTAATGGTTTAAAACTAAATTAATTTTTTTCACAATACTTTCCACAGAAATACTTCGCATCACATCTTCATAACCTTCCACTTTTTTATTTCCATAAACCGAAGTTGGCAATAGTGGATATTTTTCTCTATCAGAAGTTAGGCAATTTTCCAGCGGTTGATTGAATGGTGCAAATCCAGCAAAAGGATGTGTTGCACCCCAAAGTGTGATGACTTTTATACCTAACATTGCGGCAATATGAGCGTTTCCACTATCCATAGAAAGCATTATATCAAGATTAGAAATAAGCTGTAATTCTTGATTAAATTTTAGTTTTCCGGCAACAACAACGATATTTTCTCTTTGTTTTGCCAAAGTATTTAGTTTTTCGGTTTCTTCTTTTCCTCCACCAAAAAGGAAGATTTTAGTGTTGCTTTTCAATGCTAAATTATCAACTACATTTTGCATTAAATCCAACGGATAGACTTTACTTTCATATTGAGCAAATGGCGCAATTCCAATCCATTTAAAATTGTCTTTTTTACCTGAAATACTTAAAATTTCTTCAGATAAAAATGCTTTTTCAGGGAAATTTGGCAAAGATAAATCAACAGAAAAACCTAGTTTTTTAAACGTTTCAACATGTCTTTCGACCATTGTTTTTAAGGGTTGAAAAACTTTATTTTCGGCACGAGTTAAAGCGCGTTTTTCGGCTCTGCCTTTATCGGTTGCGGCAACTTTTTTTCCTGACAATAAAAATAAAGTTCGAATGATTTGGGAACGCAACACATTATGCAAATCGGCAACAGCATCGATGTTTAATTTCTTCAAATCAGAATATAATTTCAATAATCCGAATAAACCTTTGTGTCGTTTTTTTACGTCAACTGCAAAAAATTCTACATTGGGAATTCCGTCAAAAAAAGGTTTGAAAAACGGTCGAGAAACGACTGTGATTTTTACAGTTGTCCCGAGACTTCGGGATTGTGCAACCATTGCTCGAATAACTGGAACCGTCATAGCAACATCGCCCATTGCTGAGAGACGAATAACGGCGATATGTTGGATTGGTTTTGACAAAACAAAATTATATTTCTTTAGGAACAATATCCTTTTTTGTCATATTCTTTATTGTCATCAAACCATCAATATGTTCCAATAAATTAGGATCAACAGGATTTAACATCGGATCTAAAATAAAATCAACTCCTTCTCTTCTGGCAAATTTAGCTACTGGGACAAAATCACTATCGCCAGCTATTAAAATAATCTGATTTACCTGTTCTTTAAAAGATAATGTTGCTATATCTAAACCAACTTTCATGTCAACTCCTTTTTGATTTAAGGGAAATTCTACATCATCGAATTTTAAATCAGAAATGCTTATAGTTCCGTCAAGTAATGATTTAGTATGCCTTGACTTTATTTGCCATTCTCTCGAGCTATTTTTTAAAAACCCTAATCTTAATGCAATTTTTCTCTGCTTCTTTAATTCTGTAAAAAGAGAGTGTCTAAATTTATATAAATCGGTATTTTTAAAACTCATTGATTTACCTGATATGGGATTTTTAGAATCTCCATCAAAAGGTTCTGCATCATAATAAAATATTCTGTAAAGTTCCGTAGGCGGAAGATTGTACTTTTGACGGTAATTATTAATTCTTTGAATATGTTTAAAACAATACGAAACTATGTTTTTTGCCATTATTTCAGGAGTATCTGAACTTTCAAAACCTTTGATATATTTATACCTTCTAATAAAAAAGCCTCCATCAATTAAAATTGCTGTTTTCATAAAAATATAGATAAAAAAAATGTCCAAAGTCAGTATTTGTCGCTATAATTACTTTAGACTGGAACAATCTAAAGCTGACAAATCCGCTCATTGGACGTTATATGTACTACAAAAATAGTACATTTTATTCGTAAATACAAATTTTATACCATTATTTCTTATTCTGATACAACACCGGATTCAAATCATCATCGTTGTACATTTTCATTTGTTTGTACACTTTCATGAACTTGTCACCGTTTTCAATATCAGTTAATAAATCATTGATCGAGGTAAACATATCGCTTTTTTGATCTAACAAAACGTTTAACTTTTCCTGGCATTTTGCTCTGTGTTCAGCTGTTGCATCAACGCGAGTTGCTTCTTCATTCATGTGGTAAATTTTCAGAGCTAAAATCGATAATCTATCAATTGCCCAAGCTGGACTTTCGGTATTGATTTTGGCATTTGATTTTACTTGAACCGAAGCATATTTTTGAAGAAAGTAACTGTCAATATATTCTACCATATCCGTACGAACTTGATTGGAAGCATCGATTTTTCGTTTTAAATCTAAAGCTGCAACTGGATCAATATTTGGATCACGAATGATGTCTTCATAATGCCATTGAACAGTGTCGACCCAATTCTTTGCATATAAAAGATACTCAATACTTCCTTTTTCGTAAGGATTTAGTGTTGGTTGATATACATCATCAATAATATGATAGTCTTTGATGCTTTGTTCAAAAATTGGGAAGGCAAATTGTGAAAACATAGTAGTAAAATTTTATTGCAAAGATAGTTTTTATACTTTTACCCAAACATACAAATTTTTCAGCTTTATGCACATTCATTATATTTCGGAGCAAAACAGTATTCTTAATCATTTTTTGGCACAAATTCGTGATGTTTCTATCCAAAAAGACAGCATGCGTTTCAGGAAAAACATTGAACGTATTGGCGAAATTATGGCGTATGAATTAAGTAAAACTTTGGATTATAAAGCAATTGACGTGCAAACGCCGCTTGGCATAAAACATACTACAACTGTTGCCGAACCTGTGGTTTTGTGTTCAATTCTTCGTGCTGGATTGGCTTTGCATACTGGTTTTATGAACTTTTTTGACGATGCCGAAAACGGATTTGTTTCTGCTTATCGTCATCATTACGACAACGATGATAAATTTGAAATTTTGGTCGAATATCAAGCTGCACCATCGTTTGAAGGAAAAAATTTAATTCTAATTGATCCAATGTTAGCAACAGGACAATCGATTGTTGCTGTTTTGCACAAATTACATTTGGAACAAAAACCGAAAGAAATTCACATTGCTGTAGTTATTGCTGCGCCAGAAGGAATTGCTTATCTAGAAGAAAATCTTCCGAAAAACTGTCATCTTTGGGTTGCTGCTTTGGATGAAAAATTAAACGAGAAAAACTATATCATTCCTGGTCTTGGCGATGCTGGAGATTTGGCTTATGGCAGTAAATTATAAGTTGAAAAAATAGGTTGTAATGGTAATAATTGCTACAGTAAACAATACTATTTCCTGATAGGTTTTGTTTTGAGAATACTCAATATTGTTGGTTGACAAAACAGCCAAAGGCAAAAATGTGAAGACTAAAATTGCATTACTTTTATCTGGTGAAAAAAGGAAAACCAATACGCCAATAAAAAAACTGACAATCATTTTCTTATAGGAAGCTTGAAGCACAAGTGGTTTATTTCCAACTGTAAATATCATCGAAAAAACAAAATATATTCCGAAAATCGCAAAAAGAGTTAATGCAATCTTCTTATAATTATTCACAAAATAATCCCATTGAAAGTTCATTTCGGTTTGTTTGATACTATGTAAAATCCACGTTTGGTCAAAAATTAATGAGAATAAAACAAAAATTATTGCTCCAGTTCCAATAGCAATAAACGGTATCAGCCAATTTCTATAATCTCGTGAAACGTGAAAAATTATAGAAACATAAATCACAAAAAGGAAAAGAATACACCAAAAATGGAACAAACTTGCTATAAAAATCCACAACGAAGCATCGAATATTTTTTCTTTGGGAGATTTTAAAGTTTGTAACGAAATCATTCTTCGGATGGCAAGAATGACAAAAAAATTAGCTAACAACAGCTTCAAATTACCAAAAACAGAAGGAAATAAAGCTAAATAAAGCAGGAAAAACAAAATTGCATAACTACTGTTTTTGGTCAACCCATTCTTTTTTACAATAAAGTTAACCAAGAAAAGTGAACTTAGTAATACTATAATAGTCAATGCTTTTTCATAAATAGTATTGCTATTTAAAACACTAGTTGATGCATTAAATTGAGAAAAAGTAAAAAAGAAAATCAGCAATAATACCGAAAATGCATAATTTATAAGTGTAGATTTTCTAAAAAACGTTGTAATCATAATGATATTTTATACATTTGTGGTGTAAATATAATACTTTATAAAATGAAAGCATTTTTTGAAGCGATTCAGTCTTTATTTGTAGATTTTTTATTCAAACCATTGGATTGGTTACGCGCACTTGAATTAGACAATTGGTGGTTAGCAAATTCTATCAGTTGGATATTAATGGCTATTTGTGGTTATTATATGGTATATTGGATTAAACAATTACGTATTTTTGACGAAGCTGGAACTGAAAATCAAGATACAACGGCTCATTCTTTTTTAAAATAAGAATTCTGAAATTAGATTTTAGAATTACAAATTCTCAATTTTAATTAGAGGTCAAAACCGATATCTTTTCTAAAATACATCTTATCAAAATGTAGCTTGTCTATGTTTTGATAAGATTTTTTTATGGCTTCTTCAAAATTATTTCCATACGAAGTCACTGCGATAACTCTTCCGCCATTAGTCAAAACCTTTCCATTTACGAGTTTTGTTCCAGCATGAAAAGCAATTGAACCTTCTATATTTTCCAATCCAGAAATTTCAAATCCTTTTCCGTAATCTTCTGGATAACCGCCAGAAACTACCATAATTGTAGTAGCACTTCTTTCGTCAATTTCTAAAGAAACTTGATCCAAAGTTTGATTTCCAACTGCTTGAAAAAGTTCTACTAAATCCGATTTCAATCTCGGAATTACAACTTCCGTTTCTGGATCGCCCATTCTTACATTGTATTCTATAACAATTGGTTCGCCTTTTACGTTTATTAATCCTATGAAAACAAAACCTTTATATTCAATTCCGTCGCTTTGCAAACCTGCAATTGTTGGTTTTACAATTCGGGTTTCAATTTTTTCCAACAAAACTGCATCTGCAAAAGGAACTGGAGAAACTGCACCCATTCCACCAGTATTTAAACCTGTGTCGCCTTCACCAATTCTCTTATAATCTTTCGCAGTTGGCAGAATTTTGTAGTTTTTTCCGTCGGTTAAAACAAAACAACTAAGTTCAATTCCGTCAAGAAACTCTTCGATAACCACTTTTGCGCTTGCTGTTCCAAATTTTTCATGAAGCAACATGTTTCTTAATTCAGTTTTGGCTTCTTCCAAATCTTGAATAATCAAAACACCTTTTCCAGCAGCCAAACCATCTGCTTTTAAAACGTATGGAGGTTGTAAAGTTTCTAGAAAATTACATCCTTTTTCAACTGTTTCTTTGGTAAAACTATCATAAGCTGCAGTTGGGATTTTATGTTTGATAAGAAATTCTTTAGCAAATTCTTTACTTCCTTCTAATTGTGCGCCAACTTTTGACGGACCAATTACAGGAATATGATTTAAATCAGAATCGTTTTTGAAGAAATCATAAATTCCGTGAACCAAAGGATCTTCTGGACCAACAACAACCATATCCACTTTTTCTGCTAAAGCAAATGTTTTTATGGCATCAAAATCTAAAATATTTAAAGAAACGTTTGTTGCAATTTGCGATGTTCCAGCATTTCCTGGAGCTACAAAAAGTTTAGAACATTTGTTAGATTGTAACATTTTCCATGCAAGAGCATGTTCTCTTCCTCCAGAACCAAGTAGTAAAATTGTCATTGTGTTGTGCTGTTATGTTGTGTTGCAAAAATAGTTTGTTTTCAAAAGAATTTAAAGCTAATCAGTAGAAAAGTTTTTGTTTTTGTATTTTTGAACAAAATAGAATTTTTGTGTTTCAACTTTTCAATTTATCGCTCAAATTAAATGGTTTTCCTGTGAAGGAAGCAATTGCTGAATTTGAAAAAATTCAAGCCATTTCTGATGCTGAATATGAAAATTATATTAATTTAAAACGAAAAGAAATTGTTGAATATCATCTAAAAAACAATAAATCGTATCAAGAAATTGTTGGAAAATTGGAGATTCAAAATTGGAGTGAACTTCCGATAATGACAAAAAAAGAATTTCAGAAACCTTTATCTGAAAGACTTTCTAAAGGCTTTACATTAAAAAATGTTTACGTCAATAAAACTTCGGGTTCCAGTGGCGATCCGTTTATTTTTGCGAAAGATAAATTTTGTCATGCCTTGACTTGGGCAAATATCATCAATAGATTTGGATGGTTTGGAATTGATTTTAATTCGTCTAAACAAGCAAGATTTTATGGAATTCCTTTAGATTTTATTGGAAACAAGAAAGAACGATTAAAAGATGTTTTGAAAAACAGTTATCGATTCACTATTTTTGATTTATCCGATGAAATTCTTGAAAAAGTGTTGCTGAAATTTCAGAATAAAAAGTTCGATTACATTAACGGTTATACTTCTTCTATCGTTTTATTTGCTAAATTTCTTCAAAAGAAAAACATTGTATTAACATCGGTTTGTCCAACGTTGAAATGTTGTGTTGTTACTTCAGAAATGTTATTTGATGAAGATA
The DNA here is from genome assembly GCF_014486675.1 of Flavobacterium macrobrachii. Classification (GTDB taxonomy): domain Bacteria; phylum Bacteroidota; class Bacteroidia; order Flavobacteriales; family Flavobacteriaceae; genus Flavobacterium; species Flavobacterium macrobrachii. Next base: position 80,714 of record NZ_JACTAC010000002.1, on the reverse strand, counting down.
AAATTTTGATGGAAAAACAGTTTGGTGTACCAATTATAAATGAATACGGTGCTTCAGAATTGGACTTGATAGCTTTTCAAAATCCTCAAGATGAATGGCAAGTAAATTCTGAAACCTTATTTGTAGAAATTTTAGACGATAATGATAACGTGCTTCCCAACGGAAAAGAAGGACGAATTGTAATTACATCTTTGTACAACAAAGCACATTCTTTTATAAGATATGACATTGGTGATATTGGAATTCTTGATGAAAAAAGTACATTAAAAAAACCTATTCTAAAAAAACTAATTGGAAGAACAAATGATATTGCGATTCTTCCAAGCGGAAAAAAATCACCAGGATTAACTTTTTACTACGTTACCAAAAGTATTATTGAGGATGATGGAAATGTAAAAGAATTTGTGGTAAAACAAACAAAAATTGATACTTTTGACATCGAATATGTAAGTCAAAAGGAACTTGATAACAATCAAATTAAAACTATCGGAAAAGCTATTTCTACATATTTAGAAAATGGTTTACATTTTAATTTCATACGAAAAGAAAAATTAACCCGTTCTAAAAGTGGAAAATTGAAACAGTTTGTATCACTAATAAAAAACTAAAATGAAAATTACCATAGTCGCTGGTGCAAGACCAAATTTTATAAAAATTGCACCTATAATCAAAGCTATTGAAAAGAACCAAAGTGAAGGTAAGACAATTTCTTTTAGACTAGTTCATACAGGACAACATTATGATAAAAATTTAAGTGATACCTTTTTTGAAGAATTAAATATTCCTCATCCAAACTCAAATCTTGAAGTAAAAAGTGGAACACAGGCGCAACAAACCGCTGCAATAATGATTGCATTTGAACAAGAATTACTAGAAAATCCTTGTGACTTAGTATTGGTGGTTGGCGATGTAAATTCAACAATGGCGTGTGCGATTGTAGCAAAAAAATTAAATATAAAAGTTACTCATGTAGAAGCAGGAATTCGCTCTGGCGATATGACAATGCCAGAAGAAATTAATAGAATTGTAACCGATAGCATAACTGATTATTTTTTTACAACCTCAACTTGGGCTGGAGAAAACCTTTTAAAATATGGTGCAGAACCATCATCAATTCATTTTGTTGGAAATGTTATGATTGATACTTTGTATCAAAATTTAGAGCGAATTTCCGCTCCATCTTTTTGGAACGAATATCAGTTAGAAACTGGAAATTATATTATTTTAACATTGCATCGTCCGTCGAATGTAGATGAAGAAAATTCATTAATCGATTTACTAAAAGGAATTGATAAAATAGTAGGTGAAAAAAAGGTAATTTTCCCAATTCATCCGAGAACAAAATCTATTCTTGGTGAACAAAATCTGAGTTTAAAAAACATTATAACTGTTGAACCACAAGGCTATCTTAATTTTATGTATTTAATAAAAAACAGTTTTGCAGTAATTACTGATTCTGGAGGAATTTCAGAAGAAACTACAGTTTTGAATATTCCTTGTTTTACATTAAGAACTACAACAGAAAGGCCAGAAACTATAACTATTGGAACTAATAATCTAATTGGGACATCAATAAATAATTTAGAAAAAATATTTGGTGAATTTTTAAAAAATGGTTCGAAAAAATCAGGAATTCCAGAGCTTTGGGATGGAAAAGCTTCAGAAAGAATAATTGATATTATCTTATCAAAAAATAATGAATGATATTTTAATTATATCCAATTATTATCCACCAGAAAAAGGTGCTGCCGCTAATAGAATTGAACAATTAGCGAAAAAACTACACGAAAAAAATTACTCAGTTACCGTAGTTTGCCCACTTGGTAATTACCCAGAAGGAAAACTATTTCCAGAATATAAAGGGAAATTTTCACTTACAGAAAATAAAGATTCTATAACAGTTAAAAGGCTCTGGATTTATCCAAGTATCAGTAAAAATCTATTTATTAGACTTTTATCAGTATTATCGTTTACCTTGAGTTTATTTTTCTATTTATCTTTTAAAAAAACGCCTAATAAAGTTATCGTTCAATCGCCACCATTATTACTTTCATTTATTTCTGTTTTTATACTTTCCCTAAAAAAGAAAAAAATAATTCTTAATGTTTCTGATTTGTGGCCATTGGCTGCTGTAGAGTTGAAAGCGTTGAAAAAAGGCTCATTTTCTCATAAATTTTCATTGTTTTTAGAACAATATATTTATAAAAAAGCTACCTTAATTTTAGGTCAATCTGATGAAATATTAACTCATATAAAGACTTTATTTCCTAATAAAAATTGTTATTTATATCGTAACTTTCCTGATCATAAAATTGAAAATTTAAATTTAATATCTCTGGAAAATCAACCTATTAGAATATTTTACGCTGGGCTTTTAGGTATTGCACAAGGTATTTATGAACTGTGTGAAAAAATTGAATTAGATGGTTTGAATATTGAGTTACACTTATTTGGAAATGGTGCTGAAAAAAAACAAATTGAAGAATTAATTTTAACCGAAAAAGGAAAAAATATCTTCTTTCATGGAATGTTAAATCGCAATGATTTACATGAAAAACTTAAGTCCTTTGACATTGCAGTGGTTCCATTGAAAACGAGAATTTATGGTTCTGTTCCTTCAAAAATATTTGAATATGGTTCACTAGGATTTCCAATTTTATATTTTGGTGGTGGAGAAGGAGAAAATATAGTTGAAGAAAATAATCTAGGTTGGGTTGCTTCTGTAGAAGATTATAATGACTTGAATAACAAACTAAAATTGATTTCAAATTTAGATAAATATAATTTGAATTTGATGAAAAAAAGAATTTTTGAAGAAACAAAAGAAGTTTTCAATTTAGATAATCAAATGAATTATTTAATCGATAAAAATGTTTTTTAATACGCCTTTTCTTCTCCTTTAAAGATATTAACCACGGTTTGAAAAATAATTTTTAAGTCCATGATTATTGACCAATTTTCGATATAAAAAACATCATATTTTATTCGGTTAATCATGTCTTCTTCAGTTTCAATTTCACCTCTAAAACCTTTTACTTGAGCTAAACCTGTGATACCTGGTTTTACATAATGTCGAACCATATATTTCTTGATTTTGCTGGCATAAGCTTTGTTTTGTGACCAAAGATGCGGTCTTGGACCAACGACTGACATATCACCAAGAAGCACGTTAAAAAATTGTGGCAATTCATCAATACTTGTTTTTCGCATAAACTTACCCATTTTGGTAACTCTTGGATCGTTTTTGGAAGCTTCTTTTTCGGTAAAACGATTGACTTGCATCGAACGAAATTTATAACAGAAAAATTCTTCTTCGTCCAAACCTGGTCTTCCTTGTTTGAAAAAAACTGGTCCTTTTGATTCAAGTTTTATTAAAATTGCCAAAAGTGGAATTAACCATGAAAGTAAAAATAGAATTACTATCAAAGAAAATATTATATCAAATGTTCTTTTAAAACCTTTAATCAAAGGATTGTGAAGCTCTGTTTTCTGTAATGTAAGTACAGGAAAAAGTTCATAGTAATTGATTTTTAAGTTTTTAGAAAAAATCTCTTTGGTATCAGGAATGAATTTTATTGCTTTTTTATTATCATCGGCAAATTCAACTAAATCCTTTAATTTCTCATTGGAAATTTCATTCAACGAACAAAAAATTTCGTCAATTTTATTTTCAATCACAAAGTGTTTTAAATCTTCTATTCTTCCTTTTATTTCAGAATTTTGTTTTTTGTCAGAAAAAAAACCGAAGAAACGATATCCATAATCTTTTCTGTTTTCTAAAACTCCTTTTAATCGAATGGATTCACTTGTATAACCAATAATCACAGCATTTCTAAAATTACTTCCTGTAACTATTCGGTATTTTTTTAGATAAAAAAACCAAAAATATTTGAAACTAACAATAGCAACAAAACTTGTTATCATAAACATTGCGATGGCTTTTCCACTGAAAATAGTTTCCTTAGAAAAAGGGAAAAAAGCAATGACAACTAACAAAAAAATGCTAAATTGTTTTACTAATTTGCTGATGATTTCAACAGGTGTTGTAAAACGAAAAACTTCATAGTATTTTACTATCAATGCTATGACAACCCATGTAATAGTTTGATAAATAATGTAATACAACAACGGAAGGTTTAAATCTCTAAAGAAATATAAACTTAAAGTCGTAATAACTATTAGATCAAAAACAATATTGATTGGTCTAATGTATTTTGAATATCTTCCTGTTTGTTGTGCAACCATATTTTTTAATGGATGTAACCTTTGAAATCTTTGTGTTCTTCTTTTAACAATTCTTCCGAAGAAAGTGATTTGAAATACTCGTAAGTCAATTTCATTCCTTCTTCTCTATTTACTTTGGCTTCCCAACCTAATATTTCTTTGGCTTTAGTAGTATCAGGTTGACGTTGTAATGGATCGTTGATTGGTAACGGATGATATACTACTTTTTGATTGGTCCCGGTTAATTTAATAATTTCTTCTGCAAAATCTTTGATGGTAATTTCATCAGGATTTCCAATGTTTACTGGATAAACGTAATCCGAATGTAAAAGTCTAAAAATTCCTTCTACTTGATCTGTAACATAGCAAAAAGAACGTGTTTGACTTCCATCTCCAAAAATGGTTAAATCTTCTCCGCGAAGTGCTTGTCCAATAAATGCTGGAATTACACGACCATCATTCAGTCGCATTCTTGGTCCATACGTATTGAAAATTCTAACAATTCTGGTTTCAACACCATGGAATGTATGATATGCCATCGTAATTGATTCTTGAAAACGCTTGGCTTCGTCATAAACACCTCTTGGACCAATAGTGTTTACGTTTCCATAATATTCTTCGGTTTGTGGATGAACTAATGGATCGCCATATACTTCTGAAGTTGAAGCGATAAGAATTCTAGCTTTTTTTACTCGAGCTAATCCAAGTAAATTATGTGTTCCAAGCGAACCTACTTTTAGAGTTTGAATAGGAATTTTCAGGTAATCTATCGGACTTGCCGGCGAAGCAAAATGTAGAATATAATCTAATTTTCCCGGCACGTGAACAAATTTTGTTACATCATGATGATAAAATTCGAAGTTTTTATCTTTAAAAAGATGTTCAATATTTTTTAAATCGCCTGTTATTAAATTATCCATTCCGATAACAAAATAACCTTCGGCAATAAAACGATCGCACAAATGTGAGCCAAGAAAACCTGCTGCACCTGTAATTAAAATTCTTTTCATATAATTTTTTAATTTTTAGGATTGTCTTTCAATACATTAGAATTGAAAAGACAATAAAAAAGTGTGAAAAACACAACACCTCTTTGTCGCCATAAAAATGATTCTGTCAAAAATAAACTTATCATTAGAATTGCAAAAGCAAAATGAACAAAATCTTTGTTTTTTATGGCATTTTTTATGTTAAACAGTACTATTATTAACAATAATGCAAATCCTATAATCCCTAAATCGGAAAAATTTTGAATATATTGATTGTGAAGATTCTTATCTTGATAACCTTCATGCTCTTTATCTCCAAGAAATAAATTGTATTGAACTGCTTTTTCTTTAATTTTTTGGGTGGAAGCATTTAATCCAAATCCTAATAAATAAGCATTATTCTCAGAAATAATTTCAGTAAAAATCCTAAATTGATACACTCTGAAAGCTGTTCCTGGAAAATAATCATTTGGTGAAAATGTTTCGTTTGTCCAAGCTTCTTTTAAACTTATGTAATGAACACCTTGAGGAACATTACTAATTACATCTGCACTAATACTTTTGTCTGTATTACTTTGAAATTCTTCTTTAAATCGGTTTTTAATTTTTCCAAACGAAACGATTAAGCCTAATACTAATCCAAAAACTATCAAGTTTCTCAGTCGTAATTTTTGAGAAGATTTTGAAAAATAAAAGAAATACAATAATCCTAACAGTAAAACTACAACGATTATATTTTTGGAGGAAAGTAAAATTATAAAGGCAAAAAGTAAAATAGCAGCTACGTTTTCAAATTTGGTCTTAACTTCTTTTGAAACAAAGTAAAACAAAGCAACAGCTGCAAAAACCGATACATGAATGGCATTTAAAAGTTTTGGAACTAAACCATAATCAACATAATCTTCGCCGTGGTAAAAAAATGCTCTTGAATCTTGATTTATGAAATATCTAAACGTTGCTCTCAACATGAAAAAAACAGCCAAAATAACCATCGAATAGCTGTAATATTGCTTTATTTTTTCGGTTTGAATTGAAGTAAATTTTTTGTTTACCGCAAAAGCAATCGGGATTAGTAATAATGTGATTTCTTTTGGAATTGCTTTTAACGTAGTTTCTTGGTCAATGCTCCAAAAATAGGACAAAGCCATCCAAAAGAATAGTACAATTGGAACAATCAAAAACAGATTGAAACTTACATTTTCTTTCTTAAATTTTAGGATGCTGATAAGTAAAAATACTGCTAAAACAACATTGTTAACAGCAAATGGAAGCGGAATTGTTACTAGCAGCAACAATGACCATAAAAAAAGGATATTATTATTTGTTTGACTTTTTATGTCTAGCAAAACATTCTTCAAAAAGTTGTAAATATTCGCCATTAATTTTGCTCCAGTTAAATTGATTTACAATTGCTTTAAAGTTGGCTTGAACCAGATGCAAGTTATCATTTTTTTTGATAGTTTCGATAATATTTTTAACTTCTTGAGGATTAGAGAAATAATAGCTATTTTCTTTTAAAATTCCTTTGTTAAAATCGTTGTTATGCGCAATTACAAATGCTTTTGAAGCCATTGCTTCTAGTAATGATGGATTTGTTCCTCCAACGGAATGACCGTGAAAATAGAGATTTGAAAAATATCTCAAATTGTCTAGGTGTTCCAAGTTGTAAAGTGCGCCTATGAAACGAATATTTGGAAAATCTTTGTACTTTTTCTTTAAATATTCGCCATATTTTGTGTGATTTTTTCCTATGACTAAAATGGTGGTTTCAACATCGCTAATAGATACACCTTCTAGAACCATATCTAAATTATTCTCGGGTTCAAAACGTGCCATTATCATGTTGTACTTTCCTTTTTCAACATAATATTCTTGAAGAATTTGCTCATTTGGGTTATCGAACGGATGCGCACCATAAGCAATATAGGTTGAATCTTTTTTATATTTTTCTTTCAAGAATTTTTGAATTCCAATAGAATCTGAAACCAAATAATCACTACTAATAGCTGCCAATCTTTCGGCAAATTTTAAAAACTGCTGAACTGGTCGCGAATATTTAGAACGTTTCCACTCTAAACCATCCATATTGGTGATAATAATTGATTTTTTTGGTAAAAGAAAACACCATATCGAATTGCTGGTATAACCTAACTGAAGAATGATGTCAAAATTCCTTTTGCGAGAATCTATGATACAATTGTAATCATAAATAAACTGACCAAACGTACCGTATTTATATTCTGGATCATGTTTATGGATAATATTTACGCCGTGAAATGTTTTCTCTTGAAACGGATGATCATGAGAATTATAGCAATATACTTCGTGACCTTGTTCAACCAAATAAACTGAAAAAAATTCAGCAAATTGTTCAAATCCTCCGTAATAATTGGGCACGCCACGAGTTCCGAGTATAGCTATTTTCATCAACCTAGTTTCTTTTCGATGGCAAAAATAGGAAAAAGAAATTTATGGAATAAAGTCTTTTAAAATCTAAAATTGAGATCATATCAATTCCTCAAAAATTTTCTCAAAATGACTCACGTGACTTTTTAGTGAAAACTTTTCCAAAACCCTTTGGTATCCATGTTTTCCATAATCAATCCTCATTTGTTTATCGTAAATTAGCTTATTCAAAGCATTAGCTAAACTTTCAAAATTATTAGGCTCAAACAAAAAACCTGTATAATTATCAATAACAATCTCTGTTGGTCCGCCATGATTGGACGCTACAACTGGTTTTTTAGCAAGCATTGCTTCTATAACAACCATTCCAAAAGGTTCGGGTTCTGTCGATGGTACAACTGCAATATCTATTGAGTTCCAAAATTTAGAAATTTCTTTCTGAAATGGTATTATAATAACTCTTTTATCTAATTTATACTCCTTTATTTTATCGTTAAGTTCTATTTCAAATATTTCCTGATTTGGTGGAGCTGAACCTAAATAAACAAGTTTTATGTTTTTATTTGTTTTAGATAAAATATTGAATGCTTTTAAAAGTAATTGCTGTCCTTTCCAACTATTTATTCTTCCCACTAATGCAATAACTATTTCATCTTCACTAGCTGTAAAAAAATTACACCTAACTTCCTGTATTCTTTCTATAGAAAATGTGGGAACATTATCAGTTTCTATACCATTCCAAACAGCTTCAGATTTTGCTGCTAAACTTTTATTCCCTTTAATCCAAAAATTCATTGTTGCAATTGAGTCATAGACAACTTTGTGGTTTGATTTTTTTGAAAGTAATTTTTTAAACCCTAGATTAAATATTTTTGGTTTAGCAATAATCTCTTGAACATGCCATAAATGCTTTATTTGTCTTTTCTCAGCAAAAATAATTCCTATCAAAGCTGCCAAAGTATGAGAATAAACTAATTTAAAATTATGTTCTTTGTTAAGTTCATCCAGTACTTTTATTCCTTTTTTATATTCCTTAAAAAATAAAAGCATATTTTTAGGTGTAAACATCTTCCTATACAATTTAAGAACAGGAGCAATAACAACTTTAATATTCTTTTTCTCAAGTTCAACTTTTAACGGACCATCAAATGGTAAAACAATAACTGGAAAGTATTTTGTTTTGTCTAACTCTGAAAGAAAGTATAACATAGTCTTGTCAGAACCATAAAGTTCGGCTGATTGATGAATAAAAAGAATGCTTTTCATTATTTTAAAAATTTTTGCTTATAAGCAATTAAAAAACCAATGAGAATTGATTTAGATTCGGTAAGATTATAAAAGCCCAAGAAAACCCAATTGGATACAAACAAAAATATTCCAGTTCCAAGGAAAATATAATTTATTTGATTTACAATATTAATATTGCTATCTCTATTTTTTAAAAAATAAATAATGGTAAATAAATAAATGAATATGCCCAACAATCCTGATTTTAAAAAAACAATCATAAAACCGTTATGCAAAATAGATATAAATCGGAGTTTCATATCGCCAAGATAAACTTCTTGTTTTAAATCAATTTGTGAACCTAATCCTTTACCAAAAAGTATAGATGTAATCCCGTCATTACTTACTTGTCTTATTGTTGAAATATTTTCGTGTGAGCGATAATTGTCATTAAAATCTTTCCAATCATCGAGATTAACTTTTGTTTTAAATGCTTCTATTGGAGCATTTTTAATTTTATACAAAAATCCTTCTATTCCTTCAGCGCTTCTCCTTGGATAGGAATAATAAATTAAAGTGTAACTTATAGTAGATATTGCTAAAATGCTTCCAATTATAATAACAGACTTTTTATTAATTATAAAATACCCTTTTAATGCCAAAAATAAGATTAAAAACTGAATAAAGTTTGTTCTTGCTAAATACATAAATGCAGAAAAACCAATGACAATTGTATATATCAAAAGTCGTTTTTTAGAATAGTTTAATTCGAATTTTTTGTGAAAAAGTAGAATGATAAATGTGTAAATTTCATAGTCACTAAAATATCCTGAATGCAATCGTAAATCGGCAACCGTTCTAGCTTTATGAACAACAATTGCAATTATTATAATTATTACATGGCAAACCGCTATAAAAAATCCTGTCTTGATAATTAAATCTAATGCATTCTTTAAATTTTTTTTACACAACTGGTATCCGAGTAAAAATCCTAGGATAGGTTTAGAAAGATAGGTTATATCTCTAATTATGAAGTAGTTTTTATAATCATAATTCAACATAACCACAAAAGCAATTAGTAGAATTAATAGATAAGGAATTATTAACTTGAATAATGATATGGAATAATTTCTTGAAATTGTGAGTAAAAAAGACAAAGACCAAACTCCAAATGTTAATTCAAAATTGTCTAAATATGTAACGCCTATACAGAGTATAAAAAGCAGTTGATAAAACCAATTATTTGGAATGATAATCTTCATTATTCAATTTTTTTTATTACTCTAGCCGGAACACCACCAATAACCGAATTATCAGGATAAATTCCGTTAACAACTGCTCCAGCTGCAACAACTGAATTATCACCAACTACACATCCATCAAGGAAGGTTACTTTAGCACCAACCCATATATTATTGCCTAATTTTATTCCTTTTGAAGTTACACCTTGTTCTCTAATTAGCTTTGTTGTGTCTGAGAAATTATGGTTTTCTGAATGGAACGAAATATAGGAACCCATAATTACATCGTTTCCGATTTCAATTCCACCTGGCGCACCAAAATGAGTGTAATCTCCAATAGCTGAATTATTTCCCATTTTTAAGCCTTTCCCAAAGGTTGCTAAATGACTTGTAGAAAGTAATTTTGAATACATTCCAATCTTAGCATTATCACCTAAAACTATTTTTCCCGATGCATAGCCATCTAAAATTGTATAGCTTTCGATGGTTACATTTTTTCCTAAAACAAAGTTTGATTTATTCAAAACGGTTACATTTTTTCCTAAAAAAACTTTTTTTCTTAGTTTTAGTAAACCTCTCAATAGCATTATTCCTCTTATGTAAAAAGACCGAACGATTAATCGTTCAGGAATTCTCGGATCAATTTGGTATGATTTTCCGGCTTTGTTTATTATTTTTTGTAACTGATTTCTAAACATCTTTGGCTAAAAAATGATTTGGTCGCTTTCTGATACAAAATAAGTAAAATATAATGACAATTACCTCAGTTATAATAAGAGAATAAAAAACACCTTGAAGTTTATAAATAGGAAGAAATAAAACAATTAGAATTAAACTTATAATCACAGAAACTGTTGTTATCAATACATATTGTTTTTGAAAATTATAACCAAGAACTAATTGCTTTAAACTTATTGAAATAGCTAATAAAATTGGTATAAAAACAGCTATCTTTAATAAGTTACTTAAATCAAAGACCGTTGTTGCATTAAAAAAAGTTACAATTAATTCTGAATTAAAATATAAAATCAACATTAAAAAAACTATAAATAAAACATTGACAGTGTTTATGATTAGCCAATTTCTTTTTGTTTTAGACGGATTATTATTAATGTCATTACAAACTCTTGGATAAGTAAAGTTGAAGAATAAAAAAATATACGTTTTAAAAGTAACTATGATTTGTTCTACTATCCGATATTGTCCTGCCATAAAGTTGTTCCCAAAAAAACTGACTAAAACTACTGGCGAATAAAGCTGAATGGCAACAAATATTTGTGAAGAGAACATTTTAAAATCTCTTTTTAGAAAATCTTTAATTTCTCTTTTACTTATTTTTTCAAATTTGAAATCATACTTTTTAAAAATTAAATAAGTGAAAATTCCATTGGAAATAATTGTTCCTAAACCGAAAGAAAAATTAACATAGATGTAATCTTCTTTTTTAACCACCAAGACCAAAACACCAATAACATAAATAATTTTTGAAATAATATTTGATATTGAAATCCACTTGATGTTATCAACACCTTGTAAAAACCAAGATTGGTTTAAATATTGCCCAAGAATAATCAAAAGCGATAACGCAAATAAAATAGTTTCTGATTGCAAAAAAGGAAAGCAGATAATAAGCACCAACGATATAACTAAAACCAAAATCAAGACTAAAAACCTTGAAACAAGATTTGTTAAAAAAATTCGTTGTAATTCCTTCTTGTCATTTCTATTTATTGTAATGTCGCGAACACCAACTAACTCAGAACCATAATCAATAAAAACAATTAGAACGAAACTTATTGCTAAAGCTACCGATACCTTCCCGAAATTTTCTTCACCACATACTTTAACAATGTAAGGAATCAACAGTAATGGTGTAACTAAATTAAAAAACTGCCCAAAACCATATATTGAGAATTTTTTAAAAAAGTCGCTTTTGATGGCACTTTGAATCTTTTGTTTCAAACTTTGCGGATTTGCTTTGTCAAATATAAAAACTAAAAACGGGGTTTACAGGATTGGTTAAACTAAAAAATCACAAAATGCCCTAAAACATTTTGTGATTTTCGTTATTGTCTTTCGGCTAATTATTTCTTAGTCGTAGTTGTGATTTTCTTGATGTTATCAATCGTTGCCTGAGTTGGGTAGTAATAAGGTGTCTTATAAGCACCGTCTTTTTTCAGGAAGGTGATCGTTCCTTTAGCTGCATCAATTTTTGTGTTGAATTGCTTGTCTTCAATAAAGTATTGGAAGAAATCAGAACCTTTGAACTGGTAATCGTTTCCGTAGTAGCCTACTTTAATGTTTTTAACCACTACCGAATCCTGATCCGTCTTCATTCCGAAATCCAATCTTATGTGTGTTGGGATTTTTTCTTCAGACAAAGCGAAATTCAAGGTTTCAAATGCATTTCCGCCCTTTATTCCAGACCAAACAGCGTTTGCTCCTTTAAAGTCAACCGTGTTGTCTTCAGAAAAATACACAGCGAAATTATCTGCTTTAGAAGCGGCTGCCTCTACTTCTACGCTAAAGAATTTTTTAACATTTTTGTCTTCTACCACTGTTTCTTCTTTTTCTTTTTTACAAGAAACTAAAACTGAGCTTACTGCGAATAAAACTATTAAAAATTTATTTCTCATTTTTTTACTTTTTTTGGCAAATGTAATAGGTTTTTCTTAAAAATCAACTTTCTTTAATTTAATATTTGAAATTAGCGCATTTCTGTCTAAACCATCCAGCCAGAAATCGTTTATGAATTCGATTTCCACAGTCAGGTTTTCGTCTTTCTGTTGTATAAAATCAATAGTAAACTCTTTGGTCTCCTTTTCATCCAGCTCAATGGTTCTTGATAGTTTAGAGTTCAGATAAATATTGACCTTGGCATTTTCGTTTTTGATCTTGGTTCCCGGAAGGCTTATCCCTGCTATTGTCAGCTGATAATTGCCTGTGGTCAGATAAACCGGCAACGACGCCGATTTGGAGTTTTCGAAAAAGGCAAGGTTACCGCTTCCGTCAAATTTGGCATTCTGGAATTGATTCAGGCGTATGGCTTTTACCTTGTTATCGGCTGCTTTTTTTGAGATGAAATGTTTCGCCCAGCAATCATGCAGTTCGATGGTTTTCTCAACTTGATAGTTTTTATCAAGGAACTCCTGAGTTTCCGCACTGACAGAATACGGCTTTGAGTTTCCATCAATATACCAGAATGATTCCTGAACAACCGAATTGGTTTTTACATCATTGATGTAGGCATCCAAAGTCTTCTCGTAGACATTGTTGATCTTAAAATCTTTATCAAGATAAAAAGAAAGCAGCCATCCCCAACTCGAGATGATGGTTTCGTTTTGCTTGTTTTCTTCTTTGATCTGAAGGCAGATGTCATTGAACTGCGATTTTACCCTTGTTGTATAATAGCTTCTTTCGATTATCATGTTGTATAGGAATACGCACGAAACCAATGTTGCGCATACGGCCTTTACCGCATTGCTTTTGATGTATGAAACCGCCAAAGCAATAGCAAGCGCTAATCCCGGGACCATAGGGATAAAATACCTGTGAAGGAACAACGAAGATTCTCCGAGCGATTTTATAAATATGAACAGGAAATAAAACAATACCCAGACCAAAACAATGACTGCACTAAAGAAAGGCTTTTCAGAAAGCTTTTGGCTTGTGCTCTTTTTGACAAACGCCATGATAAGGATTACCGCTAGGGCAGCTACTGAAAGATAAACAAACAATATGCTTCCGCCGGTAACCTGCGACATTACCATTTTTACGTAATCATATGTTGGCTTCAATACCCAGAAAGACGTTATTTTGGAAGCATTCACTACTTTTTGGTACACCGGCAAAAAGACCAACAGCGTGACAATTCCGGCTGCAAAACCGTATTTAAAAGCATCGATCCTTTCCTTTTTGGCTTTCATAAACAAAAGCATGATCCCAACAACAAGAAATATGCTGATCACACTGATGATGCCGATAGGCTGCGCATTGGTTATCAACCCCGTGAAAAGCCCCAGGTAAATGGCGTTTTTCAAGTTCACATTTTTAAGGAAAATGACCAATCTGTAATAAGCCATTATTACGAAAAATGCCAGCATGGCATACGATCTTCCTTCCTGCGAATATTCGATGTGGAATGGATGGACGGCAAGCAGCAATGCTGCAATGTACCCTACATTTTTACCTGCGATTTCTTTACCCAATAAATACATTCCAAAAACGCCAAGCACTCCAAAAATCACCGATACCAAACGGATGGTATAAATAGTATGTCCAAAAATAATCCCGAAGAACTTAACGATTAAAAAGTACAGGTGCGGAATCCCGTCATAGAACATGTTCATCTCGTTGAACTTCTGGAAGGACAAATCAGGATCTGCCTGCTTTAGTGTATACAGTTCATCTATCCATGCTCCCTGAAAACCAAGATTATAAAATCTGAGTATACAGCTCAAAACAAGGATCCCTAAAAGAAGATAATTGAACTGAACTACTTTTTGCGAATTGTTGATATTGATATTAAGTGATATATTCATTGTTATTTTTTCTCTGCTACTATTAGACAGCTACTACCCAAGCTCATTGTTTTTAGGTTTTTTATCCTGTTACTTTCAAATCTTAGAATCTTATTTAGTATTCTGGATACAAATCCATCGCCCAGCGAATGCCTGTTGGCGTAATGGTCTTCCTTTTTTTTCTTTTTCAATCCCATTCGGTACGGAATGGCATTCAGCAACAATAACGGGATCGGCAAAAACGTAAAGAAATAGGTTTTATACTTTATCTTAAATCCGATTTTCTCCAAAATGCCCGCCATCTGTGCTACGGTATATCTCCTGAAATGCCCCGCATAAACATCTTCTTCCGAAAAAAGTATTTGAAGGGCTGGAACCGTAATGTATATTTTTCCGCCCTTTTTCAGGTATTCGTAATTTTCTGTCAGGAATTCGATATGGTCATCTATATGTTCTACCACATCGAACAATCCGATGTTATCGATAGAGTTCTTCTCAAATTTGGCATCCGAAAGTGTCGAACATATTACACTTTGCACACCTCTTTTTTTAGCATTCACACAACCTGCAATACCAGGTTCCACCAAAACGCTTTCAAAGCCTTTTTGCTGGAGCATTGCCGAAAAGAAACCGTTTCCGCCGCCAATATCAAAAAAAACCTCATCCTTTGAGAATTTTTCTACAAGAGCCGCAATACAGTTGTTCCTGTGCCTGAACCAAAAGCTGTTGTCTTCCAATTGAAAACATTCCTGATTTCCTTCTTCCGGATAAGAAATTGCCGATTGCTCTTTTGCAAAATAAATTCCGTCTTTGAGGTACAAATTAGGATTGTTCTGAAAATTAGAAGCCATTATTTTAAGATTTGGTTTATTACTGTGTCAACATTTAACTCGTAAAACAATGGCAGCCTTACCAAACAATCGGTAAATCGGTCTGTTTCTGATAGATTTCTGCCATCGTGCTTGTCTTCATAAAAAGGGCTCGAATGCAGGCTTATGTAGTGGAATACCGGATGGATATCCTGATTTCGAAGTTTTTCGATCAACGCTGAACGTTGCTCAATACTTTGGCAAACCAGGTAAAACATGTGGGCATTATTGGTTGCATAATCTGGAACAATTGGCAGTTCGATATCATTGTCGGACGCAAACTGTTTCAATCCGTTATGGTATTTCTCCCAATGCTGTTTTCTTACTTGCTGAATATCTTCAAGATTTTCTAATTGTGCCCATAAAAAAGCTGCTATTATTTCAGATGGCAAAAACGAACTTCCAATATCAACCCAACCATATTTATCAACTTCACCTCTAAAAAACAAAGAACGATTGGTTCCTTTTTCCCAAATAATTTCAGCGCGATCAATAAATTGTTCATCGTTTATGGCTAACATTCCGCCTTCGCCAGAAATAATGTTTTTAGTTTCATGAAAAGAAAAAGCTGCTAAATGACCAATAGAACCAAGTGCTCTTTTCACTCCGTCTTTACCAGTATAGTAACTATCTATTGCTTGTGCGGCATCTTCAACCACAAATAAGTTGTGTTTTGCCGCCAAATCCATAATGGTATCCATTTCGCAGGCAACTCCGGCATAATGAACCGGAACTATCGCTTTGGTTTTTGATGTAATCAGTGATTCCAATTTGGTTTCATCCATGTTCGGATGATCTTTCCTGCTATCGGCAAAAACAATTTTGGCTCCCCTTAATACAAAAGCATTTGCAGTAGAAACAAAAGTATAGGATGGCATGATTACCTCATCACCTTCTTTGATATCAATCAGTATCGCTGCCATTTCCAGCGCATCGGTGCAGGATGTGGTGAGCAAGGTTTTTTTGAAACCAAATTGCTTTTCAAAAAACTGCTGGCATTTTTGGGTATATTTTCCGTTTCCGGATATTTTACCAGAAGCAACTGCGTCTGTGATGTATTCTGTTTCTTTTCCTGTTAAATAGGGTTTATTAAATGGTATCATTTCTATTTTATAAGTTTTGCTGGATTACCAACATATATTCCTTTTTTGATAATATTTTTTACGACTACTGTTCCAGCTCCAATGGCTGTTTGATCAACAATATTGATGTTGTCTATAATTGTAGTTCCTATTCCTAAAAAACATTCACTACCAATAGTACAAAATCCGGCTATAGAAACTGATGGTGCTAAAAAACAACTTGATGCAATTGTTGAATCATGCGAAATAGTACAATTTAAATTAAGAATTGAATTATGCTTTATAATTACATTTTTATCAATTACACATTTTGGATAAACAATACATCCTTCTTCAATAGTTGCCGATTTATCAACCCAAGACGTTGAATGGATTATTCTTCCGAATTTTATTTTTTTTTGTAAAAAGTTGAATTTTTCTTCTCTTGCTTTTAAATGATTATATCCTATACCAATTATCATTTCATCAAATAAATTGTTCTCAAAATCAAATATTAATTGGATTGTATTTCCTTTTATTTGTTTTCCATCATTAAGATCATCATAAAAATATACATCACTGTAATGATTGTCATTAATAGCAAAATTGGCAATTTGTTGTCCAAGTTCTCCAGCTCCTAAAATTGCTAAAATTTTATTCATATACCTTTTTTATAATAGCATTTGGTCGTCCTTGTACTTGCTTAAATATTTTAAAAATGTAAATACCTATTAAACCTAAAAAAGTAGAAATAATTCCTAAAATTAGTACATTAATTGCTACAATTGATGTCCAACCAAGTTGTACATCATCTTGATGAATTACTTTTTGAACGGCTAAATACATTAAAAAAAGAAAGCTAAAAGATGAGATTGATATTCCTATATAAAATAACCATTCTAAAGGTTTGCCTGAAAATGAAGTAATAGCCTGAAGCATTAATTCGGCTCTTCTTTTTATAGTATAAGTGCTTGCTCCTTCTCGGATTCCTTTCTTTACCGGAATTCCTTTTTGATTAAATCCAACCCAATAAAACATTCCGCCAATAAATAAATTTGCATCTTGCAATCGCAATAATTCATTTACGTATTGTCTGGTCATTAATCTTTCTGTAAGTATATTATGTGGTATTTTTGTATCTGATAACTTATTGATTAAAACCCAAAAAACACTTCCTGCTTTTTTCTCAATAAAATTGCCTTTTCTGGCTTCTTGATAACCATAAACAACATCTAAATTTGTATCGTTTTTAATTTCTTTATAATAATCAACCAAAATACTCGGAGGAGTTTCTAAATCGTTATCAATTAAAAAGACATATTCACCAGAAGAATAATTTAAACCTGCTTGAATTGCATAATGATGTCCAAAATTTCTAGATAAGTCTATAATTTTTATTTGTGAAATTTCTTTTTTTCTATCTAATAAATATTCTACAGAATTGTCTGGAGAACCATCATTTACAAAGATTAATTCGTACTCTTTAACATTAATAATTTCAATAGCAGAAATAATTTCTTTCAAGAAAATTTCAAGAAAACCTTTAGATTTATATAAAGTAGTAACTATTGATAATTTCATTATAGCTTTATTCTTTCATTAGACTGGTAAATTAAGTATCCTGATCTTTCATTACTATTCATGACTTCTTGCAATGCAATATTTTGAATTTCTTTAAGAATATCAAAACTATTATTTTGGTAAAAATAAGGTAAAATTTGTTCAGTTTCTTTACATAAAAAATAAACTCCAGAAAAAGCATTGCTTTTTAAAACTGGTTTTTCATATTTACCCAAAGCAATATTAATTACACCTTCTAAAAAATCATAACCTGTTGATAGTTCTACCAAATGCGAACCTATAAAATCGCCGCCCATTCTAGCGCCAACTTCTATAATAAAAACTTCTCCATTAGGAGTAATTTTAAATTCAGAATGTCCTGCACCAAAATTAACTGCTAAAGCATTTAAACATTTTATAGTTTCTGATTTTATCTTTTCTTGGATTTCATTTGATAAACTCGATGGTTGATGGTGTGCTAATTCTACAAAATGTGGTTCACCTGTTGTAACCTTATCTGTAATAGCTAAAATAGTGTGTTCGCCATCATAAGAAATAGTTTCTACACTTACTTCATCTCCATCAATATATTCTTCTATTATTGCTTTTTTACAAAACGATTCGGTTATTGCATACTGTATTGCTTCTGGCAATTGGTTCTCAAACAAAACTTTTGTTACACCTCTACTTCCAGATCTATCTACAGGTTTTACTATAACTGGAAATTTAAAATCTTTAGTATTTACATCAATATTATCTGCTTCTATAAATTTAGGCATGGAACAATTTCCTTTTTTAAAAGCATTTCTCATTTCGCTTTTATTTGTAGATGCAAACGATGAAATAGAACTATTAGAAACTAAATTCATTTTTTCGGCAACATAACATATCGTTGGAACCGCCATATCTGTAGCAATTGTGGTAATCCCATCAATATTGTTTTCAATACATTTTTGTAAAATATCGTCTTTTTCTAAAATTGAAATTGGATAAAAATAATCTGCAATTTCTTTACAAACTGCGCCATCAGACCAAGCAAAACAATGAGTTTCAATACCCATTTTTTTTGCCTTTTCTACTAATGGAAGTTGTAAATAGCTAGCGCCAATTATTGCTAATTTTTTCAAATTGTTTTTAAACTCTCTTCCCAATTATTAATTTCCAATCCAAAAATACTTTTAATTTTACTTTTATCCAAAACGCTGTAAGCTGGTCTTTTTGCTGGCGTTGGAAAACTTGTTGTTGGTATAGGAAGTAAATTTATACTTATATTATTAATTTCAAATATTTTTTTAGCAAAATCATACCATGAACATTGTCCTTCATGACTGAAATTATAAATTCCGAAGTTATCGGTTGTCGGTTGTCGGTTGTCGGTTAGTATAATTTTCACCAAAATTTCAGCCAAATCTACCGCATTTGTTGGTGTTCCAATTTGGTCGTTTACCACTGAAATAGTATCTCTTTCTGAAGCTAATCGCAACATGGTTTTCATAAAATTATTCCCAAATTGAGAATAAACCCATGATGTTCTAATGATAAAATGTTTCTCCCAAATTTGCTGAATTACTTTTTCACCATCCAATTTAGTTTGTCCATAAACTCCTGTTGGATTTGGAATATCGGTTTCAATATATGGTTTAGTTTTGCTTCCATCAAAAACAAAATCAGTAGAAATATGAAGTAAAATAGTGTCGTGTTTTTTTGAAACTTGGGCTAAGTTTTTTACACCCGTTACATTAATAGCAAAAGCTTTTTCAAATTCGCTTTCGGCTTTGTCTACGGCAGTATATGCTGCGGCATTTATGCAAAAATTGGGTTTGTATTGATCAAAAACCTGATTACAGTTTTCAAGATTAGTAATATCTAGAGTTTTTGAATCACAAAAAACAAAGTCTATTTGCGGATAATTTGGCGCAATAAACTGCAAACTTTGACCTAATTGTCCTGAACTTCCTGTAACTAAAACTACCATGCTTTCTTGGCATTTTCTATTGTAGGTTGTACTTTATCTTTTTCAGAAATTATCAAATTTTCAAATGAAAATTGCCAATCAATATTGATAGTTTTATCGTTATAAGCTATTCCGCCTTCACTTTCTTTGTTATAAAAATTATCACATTTGTAGAAAAAAGTTGCCGTTTCGCTCAAAACCAAAAATCCGTGAGCAAAACCTCTTGGAACAAAAAATTGCTTTTTATTTTCATCTGATAAAAGCACAGCTTCATATTGACCAAATGTTGGTGAATCTGGACGAATATCAACGGCTACATCCAAAACTTCGCCTTGTAATACACGAACTAATTTGGCTTGCGCATGTTCGCCTGTTTGATAATGCAATCCGCGCAAAACGCCTTTTGTTGAAAACGATTGATTGTCTTGAACAAAATGAACCGCTTGTTCTACACCTTCTTGAAATGTTTTTTCATTGAAACTTTCCATGAAATAACCGCGTTCATCCTGAATGATTTTTGGCTCAATTACATAACAACCTGCTAATTTTGTTGGAACAAAATTCATTTATATTAAACTTAATAAGTGATTTCCATAACCACTTTTTAATAGTGGTTGGGCTAATTTTTTTAATTGTTCGGCATCAATGAAACCCATTTTGAAAGCAGCTTCTTCAATGGCTCCAATTTTTAATCCTTGGCGTTCTTCAATTACTTGAACAAATTGACCTGCTTGCATCAACGAGTTGAATGTTCCTGTATCAAGCCATGCTGTTCCTCTATCAAGTATGCTTACTTTTAGTTTTCCACGACGTAGATATTCTTTATTTACATCAGTAATTTCAAGTTCACCACGATGACTTGGTTGTATATTGGCAGCAATTTCAACTACATCATTATCATAAAAATATATTCCTGGAACAGCAAAATTTGACTTTGGTGTTTCTGGCTTTTCTTCGATAGATAAAACATTTCCATTATCATCAAAATCAACTACACCATATCTTTCTGGATCGTGAACATGATACGCATAAATAATTCCACCTTCAGGATTATTATTGGCTAATAACAAGTCGGAAAGTCCTGTTCCGTAGAAAATATTGTCACCCAAAACCAAGGCTACTTTATCATTTCCAATAAATTCCTTTCCAATAATAAAAGCTTCAGCTAATCCGTTTGGATGTTCTTGAACAGCATATTCAAATCGACAACCTAAGTTAGAACCATCGCCAAGCAATTGTCTAAATAATGGTAAATCATGTGGTGTAGAAATAATCAAAATTTCTCTAATTCCTGACCATATCAAGGTTGACAATGGATAATAAATCATCGGTTTGTCATAAATTGGCATAAGCTGTTTACTTACTGCCAAAGTCAATGGATGTAATCGTGTTCCCGATCCACCAGCTAATATAATTCCTTTCATAAATTATGCGTTATGTTTTGCCATTTGTTTTTTGTAGAAAGATTTGAAATATCCAACTAATACAAAAATTGATATGAAAAGTATCGGTAGTATTAATTTCATTTTTCCGTTTATTGATTCTGTATTTTTAATGTTCAATACTTCTGAATTATTTTTGACTATTTTGTCTAAATTTACTAGCGAAATTCTATGTTGACCTTGTTCATACACAAGCTGATCCTTTGTTTTAATTACATCATTCAACTGAGAATTTTCATTGTAATAAACCAGTTTATCACTTTTTTGTGAACCGTTTACATTAGAAGAAAAGGCATTTAACACACCATTTATTTGTCCAATAATAGAATCATTCTCAGCCATTTTGATCTTAACATTATTCAGGTATTCTTTTTGAATAAGTGAATAATAGTCGGATTTATTTAAATAATTCAATATTGGCGATACAGTTTTTTCATAATCAGTCTCATTTAAAGTAACGAATTTTAACAAATGATAAGGATAATTTTTACTCGTTAAACTTTCACTTAGAACCTTTTTAATATCTCCATCTTCTGACATCAATTTAATTAATTCAAAGTTTTGTTCCTTGTTCTCTATAAACTTATAAACATCTGCAATAGGTTCAATTTCAATATCCTTGAATTTCTTTGTGTCTTTTATACCAACAACTTCCTTCAAGAAAATTGTGTCACTGTCTTTTATCTTTGATTCTAAAAGTTCAATCTTTGCATATAGATAGTCAACGCTACCAAAATTTGGTGTAACAACTATCTGATGTTCATATACTTTAGTTGTTTTATCTAGATAAAAACCAAGTCCAGCTCCAAGAACAAACAATATTCCAACCCAAATAATATTTCTTTTAAAGAATAAAATTACTCTGAAAATTTTAGTTGCTATTCCTTCAAAAAAATCGCCAATTTTTCTTGAAATCTGTGATAAATCAATTTCTTGATTGTCGTCATTTTGAGTGTTTGTACTCATAATTATTTGGTGTTAAAAATTTGTTCTAATATTTTAATCGTAATCAAATAAGTAGGTTTTACTCCAGTAGTTCCTAAACCTCCAGAAGCTAACGTACTTCCGGTTTCCAATGGATTATCTGAAGCATAATACGCATAACGAACTTTTACATTTTGCGGAATGCTTTTTCTGATTTTTGATGCCGATTGAATTGCCTTTTGATAATAAGCACCTTCCATTTCTAGTCCAATAACTTCCCATGTTGATTCGTGGAAAAACTTCAATAAATCTTTATTTTGAAGCGATGTTCCAAGAACTGTGACCATTGGTCCAGCAAAAACGGGAATATCATGTCCTTCAAACATTGAAGCTGTCAACTCATTTTCAAACGGATAATTATCAGCCGTTCCTTCATTGATGTGCGCTGATGGTATCATAATATCACCTTTTCCACCTTCAAGAATTCCTGCTTTACCCATGATTGAAACCGATTCTACATTTAAAAACGTTCTGTTTTTTCCATCTTTGAAAGGTTTTAACAATTCATCGATAGTTTCAAAAGCTTGCTCTCCAAATGC
The DNA here is from genome assembly GCF_014486675.1 of Flavobacterium macrobrachii. GTDB lineage: Bacteria > Bacteroidota > Bacteroidia > Flavobacteriales > Flavobacteriaceae > Flavobacterium > Flavobacterium macrobrachii. The sequence goes on along the minus strand of NZ_JACTAC010000002.1, from coordinate 57,698 downwards.
ATAATCCATAACAATTAAAACCGGAGCTAATTTTCCAACTTTTGCTGATGGAAAAGCGGTTTTTTTCCAATCGAATTTTGCCGTATCAAAAATTTGAACATCAATATTGGTTCCCGATTCGTCTGGAATAGAAATCATTCCATTTAGCAAGGCAAAATCTTCAACTTTTTTGCGTAAATCCTTGTTAGATGAAGCGCTCAAATCTTCATAAATTTGATATTCTTCTTTTCCTTTATATTTTGCAGCTAAAACACTTGGCGCAAAAACAGAATTCATAACACTATGCATATTAGCACTGATTATATGAATTGGTCTATCGAGTAAATTGTTGTCTTTTAACTTATTTTTTATTGAATGCGCCCAAATTTCACCATGAATATGATGTCCTAAACGTTCTCTCAAAATTGGACTAAACGTAATTGTTCGTTTATTATTATCTACGATTTCTTCAATAGCAATTTTTCCTAACCAATAGATTACGTGCAAAAATCGATCTGGCTTTTCTGCAGTTCCAAATGCGTCATAAATATCCAAAACTTCCGAAAAACTTCTTCCTAAAACATTAGCAGCATGAGAAATTGCAATTTCTTTTTCTTTTTGCGAAAGCTTTTTATTTTGAAGAACGGCTTGCTCCAATTTTTGCCAATCACGCGTTACTTCTACTTCAATATCATCCAATAAAACTCTATCTTTAATTTTATGCGATTCAATAAAAATAAAAGTCAAATGCGTCAAAATATCATAAATATCTGAACGTCCACGAGTGATTTCAACATTCATTTGTTCTTCGTCAATTCGATAACAATTACGTCTTCTTTTTGGCGGAACAATTGCTTGAAAATGGGATTTTGAATAACCTTCGTCTGAAGTTAAATTGATGTAACGACATTCTTCAATACCAACAGGAAGTCGTTCTATAACATAAAGTAAACCGTTAAGTTCTACTTTTTCTTCGGCAATACTTCCATAAATTTCTGGTCGAAGAGAAAGCAATGCTTCTCTCAAAGTTTCACCCGAAACACCCATTGGTTTATAAAAACCTCTGTTGAATAAATGTCTCATGGTAATGTACAGTCGTTCAATAGCTGCTGACGACTCTTGCGCTCGTGAGCGCGAAATGTTCTTAATTTCTTTCATTAATTTTTATTTTCTAACCTGCAAATATACTGATTTTGCGGTTTAATTAGTTAGGATAAGGTTAATTGCTGGTTGATAAGCGTCAATTTTGGTCGTTATTCCTTTGGTTTCTGCTGTTTCTTTTATCCATTTTCCACCCGAAAACGTGTAGATAAAATCCCTGTCAATATAATTGTAAAGCAACAACGGATAATAGGTTCGCTTGGTTGTGGTTACTTTGGTATTTGGATCGGTGATGGTTTTTTCTTCTTTGTTACTTTCAATCATTAGTTTTTCAAAACCTACAAAAATTCCAGTTTTTGGGATTGCTAAATTGAATTTGGATACATTGATTTTATTGTTTCTTCCGCCTTTTTTGATGGTAACGATAAAATCTTTCTTCAAGAGTTTTTCTCCTGGTAATCCGTTTTCGTCCACTGCATAAAAATGAATTTTTAGTGTTGCTGTTTCGAGTTTGCTGTCGGTTAGAATTCTAACTTGTTTGATGTATCTTGTGCTTTTGTATTTTGGATTGTAGGGAAAATATTTAACGTCAATTTTTGGTCCGTTTTCAAAAGCTTGAAGAATGGCATTTTCTACTTGACCAATTTCTATTTCTTTTGTTTCTTTTTTATTGACAATGACAATTTCGTTGAGTTCGTTGGTTAGTGATTGCAAAACGACTTTTTTGGCTTCGGAAAGTTTTATTATTTTTTTCTCAAAACCCAAAATGTTGAATATCAAATTTTTGTTTCCGTCGTTGCTGTCGATGATGAAAGTTCCGTTTTCTTCGGATGTTGTTCCAATGTTTTCGCCTTCAACCCATATGTTGACATAAGGAATTTGTAGGTTGTTTTCGTCAACGACAATGCCTTTGGTTTGAGCGGAAAGCCAAATTGTTTTTAGAAAAAATAATACTATAAAAATGTTTATTTTCATTCCTTTTGTTTCTTTTTTAGCCCTGATTGAAGCAAGTATCCTTTTTGTCTTTTGACGATTTGCATCTCTCCCGAAACTTCGGGATGCCACGATGTGACAAAAAGATACTGCGAAAAGCGGGAAAATGGTTGGCAAAAATGCCCGAGCTTTTCGCTTCTAATTAGTAAAAAAATCTGCAATTTTTCTGTCGTTGCTCAATCTTGGTAATTTATTTTGTCCGCCGAGTTTACCAATGGATTTCATGTACTCTTGGAAACCGTTTTTCGGCACTTTTGTAATTACAAGTGTTCGCAACACGTTGCCAACAATCAAATCGTCGTAATAAACATTTTGTTTTCGCATGGCATTATCGATTTTCAAGGCAAATTCGTTCATGTTTTCGGGTTCGCTTTCAAATTCGATAAACCATTCGTGATACGGCAATCCTTGATTTGGATTGATTTGTGGCGCAACGGTAAATTCGTTGACGCTGATGGTTGTATTTTCCATCGCTTCTTTGAGCGCTGTTTCAACTTCTTTGCCGATAACGTGCTCGCCAAATGCCGAAATGTAATGCTTAATTCTGCCCGAAACGATAACGCGATATGGTTTCAAACTCGTGAATTGAACGGTATCGCCGATGTTGTAAGCCCAAAGTCCGGCGTTGGTAGAAAGTAACAAAACGTAGTTTACGCCAAGTTCGACTTCGCCAATGGTGTATCGTTTTGGATTGGTTGTAAAAAACTCATCTGATTTTACAAATTCGTAGAAAATTCCCGAATTTAAAAGCAGTAACATTCCTTTTTCTTTTTGCGAATCTTGATAGGCAAAAAATCCTTCGGAAGCTGGAAAAAGTTCAATTGAATCTACTTTTCGCCCGATGAGTTTTTCAAATTTGGCTCGATAGGGTTCATAATTTACACCACCGTAAATGAACAAATTGAAGTTTTTGAAAATTTCGCCAACGGGTTTTTCTCCTTTTTGTTCTAACTTTTCAAAATACATTTGCACCCAAGACGGAATTCCCGAAATGACGCTCATATCTTCGTTGAACGTTTCTTCGACAATCGCATCTACTTTGGTTTCCCAATCGTCAATACAATTGGTTTCCCAGCTTGGCATTCGGTTTTTTTGAAGGTATTTTGGAACAAAATGAGCTACAATTCCCGAAAGTCGCCCGAGTTTAATTCCGTTTTTGTCTTCTAAAATTGGACTTCCTTGCAGGAAAATCATTTTGCCATCAACAAAATCTGCTTTTCCAGTTTCGTATATGTAGCTTAAAATAGCATTTCGCGCTGCTTGAATGTGAAACGGCATTGATTCTTTGGTCAGCGGAATGTATTTTGCTCCCGATGTTGTTCCCGAAGTTTTGGCAAAATAAATTGGTTTTCCTTTCCAAAGTATGTTTTCTTCGCCTTTGACCATTCGGTCAATATAAGGTCGAAGTTCTTCGTAATCTCTTATTGGAACATGCTTGGCAAAGTCTTCAAAGGTTTTGATTTCGGAAAAATGATGGTCTTTTCCAAAAACGGTATCTTTTGCTTGATGAATTAATTCTTGGAAAACGTTGCGTTGGGTTTCCACAGGATTATTTGCCCAAGCTTGGGTTTTTTTATGGATATGTTTGGCAAATAATTGGGCTGCAAATGACTTAATCGACATAATTCTAAAGATTTGGGAAATTCTTTTTGATGGCTTTTTCAGTTGTATAAAATAAGAAAACACAAACCAGAATCGATAAGCCAATTCCAACGATTAACTGAACTTTTTCATCAGGATGAAATACCATTCCTAAAAACGAAATAGCAACCAAAAACAGTCCGCTTTGTATCATTTTAATGGACGAATACTTTTGAGAGAAATTCCAAACTTCTTGGTTTTTCATTGAATTTCCTGTTCGATATCCGTATAAATAATTGATATTTTTTGGCGGAAATCGTAGCATAATTAAAGCCGTAATGACAAAAATAATACCGATTAAAAAAGGCATAAAAAACAGATTTTCAATTATATATATTAAAATTGCTTCCATGTTATTCAAATTTTATAAAAATACTTGGATCGATTGGGAAACCATCTTTCCATAGTTCAAAATGCAGATGAATTCCGGTTGATTCGCTTCCGGTGGAACCGGCAAGTGCAATTACTTCTCCAGTTTTCACAGTATCGCCTTGACTTGCTGTTAATGATGCCGCGTGTTTATAAGCCGAAATAAATCCGTTATTATGACGAATGATAATTACATTTCCGGTTGACGGAGTCCAATCGGCAAAAATGACTGTTCCGCTAAGCGTAGCTTTTATCGGTGTGTTTTTTGCCAAAGCAACATCTACTGCAAAATGCTTGTTTTTTGGATTAAATTTTTCAGTTATAATTCCTTTTGCTGGCGCAAATAATACAATACTAACCTTTGGTTTTGCTTTTTCAAAAAGATTGTATTTGTCTTCTTGATTTACTGTTTCTCTGAGTTTTAATTCATCTTCAGATGCTTTTACATCAGTTTCTTCAACAGGTTGGATTGGTTCAACTAAAAGCGAGTCTTTACTGAATTTTGTGTAATCTAAATCGCCAGTTAATACTTTTTTGATAGATGCAATGTAGGCTTCATTTTTTTTCAATGCTAAAGCTAATGAATCAGATTTTAAAGCTAATTCAGTAGCGTCTTTTTTCAATTTTGATGAAGCATAACCTGGAATATATTCGCGAAGTGGTGTAAAAGCAATGATGAATGTAGTCACAAAAATAATCAGCAAAGCACCAACTGTTGCTACCACAAAAACATTCATTAAAGTTAATCGCAACGAAAAAATTTCTTCAAAAGTGTCTTCGTTCAAAATAACCAAACGGTTTTTTGTGAATAGCTTTTTCTTGATGATTTTTCGTTTCAGTCTTTTTTCAGACATGTTTTTTAGTATTGTTTTACAAATATAGAAATTAAATATTTTATAATTTAAACGTAGTTTCGGCACATTTATTATAGTTTTAAGACAAATACATTCATTTTCTTTTTACCTTTGTCTCATTATTCAAATAAAAATCAGCGAAAGCTTAAAAATTTATATCATGGGAAGATTTGGTATGACCGAAATAATCGTAATTTTAGTGATTGTTTTGTTGCTTTTTGGAGGTAAAAAAATTCCAGAATTAATGAAAGGTCTTGGAACTGGTATTAAGGAATTTAAAGACGCTTCAAAAGGTGAAGAAAAACAACCTGCAAATTCTAAAAAAGAAGAAGAATCTAAATAAATAGTAAATTCCAATTTTTAAAATTCCAAATTCCATTTGTAAACAATTGGAATTTGGAATTTTGTTTTTTACTTATTAAAGTATCATCGTCAACTGAATACGTTTTCGGTCTTCATCAACCTCAACTACTTTTACTTGAACGTGTTGGTGTAATTTTACCACTTCATTTACATCAGAAACAAATCCTTCTTTGAGTTGCGAAATATGAACCAAACCGCTTTCTTTTATTCCAATATCGACAAAGCAACCAAAAGCTGTAATGTTGTTGACAATTCCAGGTAAAATCATTCCCGTTTTTACATTTTTTATGGAAGTTACGCTTGGATCAAATTCAAAAACTTTTGCCGCTTTTCTTGGATCTAATCCTGGTTTTTCAAGTTCTTTTAGAATGTCTTTTATTCCCAAAATTCCAATTTCGTTGGTGATGTAATTTTCGGGTTTTATTAAGGCGATTTTTTCTTTGTTGGCGATTAATTCGTTTACAGAAATTTTCAAATCTTTAGCCATTTTTTCAACAATGGAATACGCTTCGGGATGAACTGCCGAATTATCTAACGGATTTTTTCCATCTTTTATTCGGATGAATGCTGCGGCTTGTTGGTATGCTTTTTCGCCCAAACGCGGCACTTCTTTGATTTGTTTTCTATCTTCAAAAGGTCCGTTTTCAGAACGATAAGCCACGATATTTTCCGCCATCTTCTCGCCTATTCCAGATACATAACTTAACAACGATTTGCTCGCCGTATTGATGTTTATTCCAACAGAATTCACGCAACGAACAACTACTGTATCTAATTCTTCTTTTAGCTTAGTTTGGTCAACATCGTGTTGATATTGTCCAACTCCAATGGATTTTGCATCGATTTTTACCAATTCTGCCAATGGATCGGAAAGTCGTCGTCCAATAGAAACCGAACCTCGAACGGTTACATCATAATTTGGAAATTCATCACGAGCAATTTTACTCGCTGAATAAACTGATGCGCCAGCTTCTGAAACTACAAAAACTTGAACTGGTTTATCGAAAGCAATTTTCTTGATGAAAAATTCAGTTTCGCGAGAAGCTGTTCCGTTTCCAATAGAAATGGCTTCAATGTTATATGCATTGACCATCGATTTTATTTTTTTCATCGCCATTGCACTTTCGTTTTGTGGAGCATGCGGATAAATAGTTTCGTTGTACAATAAATCGCCTTTTTCGTCCAAACACACAATTTTGCAACCGCTACGAAAACCTGGATCGATTGCCAAAATTCTTTTTTCTCCTAATGGTGGCGCGAGCAAAAGTTGCCCTAAATTATTTGCAAAAACATCGATGGCAGTTTTATCGGCTTTAGCTTTGGCTTCTTGCAACGTTTCGTTAGATATTGCTGGATGAAGTAATCGTTTATAACTGTCTTCAATTGCGAGTTGAACATGATTAATAGAAGGACTGTTTCCGTTTTTGATAACTAATTCATCAATTATATCATAAACTTCATCAAGATTGGTTTCAATTTTTAATTTTATAAAACCTTCATTTTCGGCACGTAGCATGGCTAACAATCGGTGCGATGGCGCTTTTGAAATAGGTTCAGACCAATCGAAATATTGTTTGAATTTTTGAGCTTCTTCTTCTTCCGATTTCTTTTTTACAACTTTGGTTTCAATGATTGCTTTTCTATTATATAATCTTCTCAAGCTTTTTCTAACGGCTATATTTTCGTTTACCCATTCGGCAATAATATCGCGCGCACCTTGCAAAGCTTCGTCTTCGTTGGTAACATTTTTATTCAAATATTTTGACGAAATGAAGTCGATATCGTCATTTGCTTGCGACATTATAATTTTTGCCAAAGTTTCTAATCCGTTTTCACGAGCAACATCGGCGCGTGTTTTTTTCTTCTTTTTATAAGGCAAATAGAAATCTTCAAGTTCTAGTAAATCAAATGATTTTTCAATTTTAGATTTCAATTCTAGCGAAAGTTGTCCTTGTTCTTCAATGGATATTAAAATGCTTTCTTTTCGTTTTACAATTTCGTCGTATTGCTTGGAAAGTTTGGCAATTTGCTCAATTATAACTTCGTCTAAATTTCCGGTTTGGTCTTTTCGGTAACGAGAAATAAACGGAATAGTGCAATCTTCGTTTAGTAAATTAATGGTATTTTCAATTCCTTTTATCGGAACATTGATTTGGTTTTGAATAAATTGTATGTTGGTCATACTTTGTTAAATTGTATTAAATACTGATTAGATTAATTTATCAGTCCATTGGAATAAGTTACTGCATCATATATATCAAATCCTATTTTCATGTAAAAAAGACCAAACGGTAAATTAATTAGAATTAAAAATAATGAAAATAGAATTGGTTTAATTTCATTTTTATTCCTGAAAATACTGATAATTAATACAAAAGATATAAACGTATTTATTGGTACAGCGATTAATAAAAAAAATAGACCTAAATAAATGATACCATGAAAATTTGTAAAATAATATGTAGTGATAATCAAAGAACTTAATAAAAAAGTAAAAAGAGCAATCTTTCTACTAATTAAAATTTGACTGTCAATATTATTTAAAAATTCTTTCATTTACGAACAAGCTATTTTATTTACTCGATTAGCATGTCTTCCGCCTTCAAAATCGGTAGTTAAAAATGTATCCACAATTTCAACAGCTTGTTGAATAGAAGTAAATCGTGCCGGAATACTTACTACGTTTGCATTGTTGTGTTGGCGAGCTAGCGCTGAAATTTCTTTTGTCCAACAAAGTGCGCAACGAATGCCTTGGTGTTTATTAGCAGTCATTGCAATACCGTTTCCAGAACCACAAATTACAATTCCTAAATCAGCTTTTCCTGTTTCAACATCAATTGCAACTGGATGGCCAAAATCTGGATAATCAACGCTATCGAAAGTATCGGTTCCGTGATTTAAAATTTCGTATCCTTTGGATTGTAAATAGTTAACAATGGCGATTTTATAATCTGGTCCAGCATGATCGTTTCCAATAGAGATTTTCATTGTATTTTGTGTGTTGTTTTATGTTACAAATTTAGGTAAAGTATTGGTTTATTTTTATGTTTATTCTAACTACTTGATAATTAAAATATAATAAAAAATTATCGTTGTTTATTTTTTATAACTATCTCAAAATCATTAAATAAAATTTATAATAAATGTTAAAATTATAGTATGTTAATAGTGTTTTGTAATTATCTGATATTCAGTTAACCTTAATTTAACATCAATTGTTAACAACTTTGGATAGAAAATTAGAAGTTTTTTTTGGTTGTATTTCTTTTTTTTCTAATCAAAAATTGAATTAAAAAAATCAAATTTAGTTTCGCTTTTTTTTGGAAAATTTATCAGCATTTTCAACATGGTTTTCAACAGAAATTAACAACTAAACTTATTATCATTTTCACTATTTTTTCATATGTTAACAACTGTTAATAAAAACTAAAATTTAATTCATTTTTAGAACTTTACAATTTATTTACATTGTTAATTTCTGTTTATAACTATAGATAACTTTTAAAAGATGTATTTTCTAAAAAAGTTATTGTAACTATTAACACACTATAATAACCATCATTTTTTTTAAATTTTTTAAAATTATTTTTTGTTGTTTTTAATATATGTTGACAACTTTTAAATTTTAGTAAAAATGAATTTTTATTTTACACAATTTCTAAATTAGAATTGAGGTTATCTAATATCATTTGAACCATTTCTATATCGTTGGGATGAATTTTTAGTTTAATTCCACCAAAAGCAATGCTTGCAAAAGGATCAACAGAAATAATCGTTTCATTTTCGAAGTAATGAACAATACCTTCGTTTTCTAAAATAGATTTCAGAACTACAATTTCTTGTGGAAAATTAAATACTGCAATCGTGATGAAATTCTTCATTTTATGATTTTTTATAAAGGTAATAAATGTTATTTTTTAATTAAAACTAATCATTAATTACAATTTACTAATTACTATTTCGTAATTTTCAGCAATATTAGAAAAGATATAATGAGTAAGAAACCAAAAAAATTTGGAAAAAAAGAGAAAACATTTTCCGAAAAGATATTTAAAATATTATCAAAAAATGCCAATAAACCATTCAATTACAAACAAATAGCTGCTATTCTTGAAGTCGATGATACTAAAAGTAGAAACGAAATTATTAAAGATTTAAAAATCCTTGCAGCTCAAAAGTTGATTATTGAATCCGAACCTGGAAAGTATTTAGTTAAAGCATCTAGCCAGCAATATTATGAAGGTGTTGTTGATATGACTTCTAGAAAAGCAGGATATTTTGTTTGTGATGAATTAGAGAATGATGTTTATATTCCGTTTATAAATTTGAATCATGCTTTAGATGGCGATAAAGTGAAAGCCTATGTTTATAATAGAAGAAGTTCTAGAAAACCAGAAGCAGAAGTAATTGAAATTATTGAAAGACATAAAACAGAGTTTGTTGGTGTTATTGATATTCAAAAGAATTTTGGATTTGTCACGACTGCCAATGCTAAAATGTACACTGATATTTTTATTCCAAAAAATAAATTAGCCGATGCTCAACACGGTGATGTTGTATTAGTAAAACTAGAAGATTGGCCAGCAAAAGCCGATTCTCCTTTTGGTTCCGTTATTAAAGTTCTAGGAAAACCAGGCGAACATAACACTGAAATTCATGCGATTCTAGCCGAATATGGTTTGCCTTATGATTTTCCTATTGAAGTTGATGCTTATGCTAATAAATTAGACACTTCAATTACTGCTGATGAAATAGCAAAACGTCGTGACATGCGCGATGTATTAACATTTACTATTGATCCAAAAGATGCAAAAGATTTTGATGATGCATTATCGTTTCAAGTTTTAGACAACGGAAATTTTGAAATTGGTGTTCATATTGCCGATGTTTCTCATTATTTACAAGAAGGAACAATTTTGGATGATGAAGCGTATAACAGAGCAACTTCAGTATATTTAGTGGATAGAGTTGTTCCAATGTTACCGGAAGTTTTATCAAATTTTGCTTGTTCACTTCGTCCACATGAAGAAAAATATACATTTTCAGCTATTTTTGAATTAACTCCAAAAGCAGAAGTTGTCAATCAATGGTTTGGTCGAACCGTGATTTATTCGGATCAACGATTTGCTTATGAAGAAGCACAGCAAATTATTGAAACTAAAACAGATGTAATTCCGGCTGAAATTTCTCTTACCGGAAAGGAATATCAAGTTCCAAAACCAATCGTTGAAGCAACTTTAAAATTAGACGAATTAGCTAAAATTCTTCGTAGAAAAAGAATGGCAGCTGGCGCAATTTCGTTTGATAAAGTAGAAGTAAAATTCAATTTAAATGAAGAAGCTGAACCTGTTGGCGTTTTCTTTAAAGTTTCTAAAGATGCTAATCATTTGATTGAAGAATTTATGCTTTTAGCCAATCGAAAAGTAGCTGAATTTATTGGAAAACAAAAGAAGACTTTTGTGTATAGAATTCACGATGAACCTAATGAAGATAAATTGATAAACCTTCAAACAGTTATTTCGAAATTTGGTTATTCAATCAATATGAAATCCAAACAAGATATTTCAAAATCATTAAACAATTTATTGAATGAGGTAAATGGTAAAAAAGAACAAAATTTAGTCGATACGTTAACCATTCGAAGTATGAGTAAAGCAAAATATTCAACTGAAAATATTGGTCATTATGGATTAGCTTTTGATTATTATAGTCATTTCACATCGCCAATTCGAAGATATCCCGATGTAATGGTGCATCGATTATTGCAATTTTATTTAGATGGAGGAAAATCTGCCGATGCTGAAATTTACGAAGAAAAATGTGCTCATTCAAGCGATATGGAAGGTTTAGCTGCACAAGCCGAAAGAGATTCTGTGAAATACATGCAAGTTAAATACATGCAAGATCACAAAGACCAGGAATTTTTAGGCGTAATTTCAGGTGTAACCGAATGGGGAATTTATGTAGAAATTATCGAAAATAAATGCGAAGGAATGGTTCGAATTCGTGAAATAAAAGAAGATTATTATGTTTTTGATGAAAAGCAGTATGCATTGGTTGGACAAGTTTCTAAAGGTTTACTACAACTTGGAGATGAAGTTTATGTAAAAGTAAAAACTGCCGATTTGGTTAAAAAACAATTGGATTTTCACTTTATTAGAAGAAATGAATAGGTATATTTTTGTCATTCTGAGCGCAGTCGAAGTGCTTTATAAAATTCAAAATTTATGAAAAAGTTAGTTTATAGTTTATTAGTATTCAGTTCATTAACATTTGGACAAACAGAAAAAAATGTAGGTGATTTTACTAAAGTAACTTCATTTGATCAAATAGACGTTTTCTTAGTAAAAAGCAACGAAAATAAAGCTGTAATCGATGGAAAAGCAGCAAACGAAGTGGAATTTGTAAATAAAAATGGTGAATTAAAAATAAGAATGCCATTGAGTAAAATGCTAAAAGGAGATGATATTTCGGTAACGCTTTATTATAAAAATATCGACGCAGTTGAAGCTAATGAAGGTTCAAGAATTGCCTGTGGCGATGAAATAAAAACCGTAGCATTTGACATAAAAGTAAAAGAAGGTTCAGAAGTTAAATTGAAACTAGATGTTCAAAAATTAACCGCCAGAGTGGCGAACGGTTCAAAAATTGAAGTCTCAGGAAATGCTGTAAATCAAGATGTTTTAGCCAATTCTGGAGGAATTTATGAAGGTAAAGATTTAAAGACAAATCAAACCACTATTACTGCAAATGCTGGCGGTGAAGCGGATATTTTTGCAAGCGATTTTGTTGATGCAAAAGTTCGTGCTGGTGGCGATATTACTATTTATGGTAAGCCAAAACAAATCAATCAAAAAGTTGTTGCTGGCGGAAATATAAGCGAAGCAAAATAAGATAACTAAAGAGTAATTAGTGATTAGTAAATAGTTTTTTTATTTTTATTTTTACATTAAATTTGCTATTTACTAACTACTTTTTACAAATTACTAAAAAACAATCACTTGATATTAAACGATATTTTATCTGCCATTCCGCTTGGTTTCCTTCTAAGTTTTATGATTGGACCAGTTTTTTTTGTATTACTAGAAACAAGTGTCGTTAAAGGATTTAGAGCAGCAGTTGTTTTTGATTTAGGCGTTGTTGTTGCTGATATTGTTTTTATTTTAATTGCTTTTTTCAGTAGTTATCGATTAATACAAAGTATAAAAGATGATCCTGCATTATTCATTTTTGGTGGATTAGTAATGCTTACTTATGGAATTATTTCATTTGTAAAAAACAAAAAAGAATCCAAGAAAAGTTTAGATGAAATTGATCCAAAAGAACTCGCTAAAACCAATTATTTTTCACTTTTTATTAAAGGTTTCTTCCTGAATTTTATCAATATTGGTGTACTTGGATTTTGGTTGGCAATTCTAATTACAATTGGTCCACAGTTAGAGTTAAAAGCATCACGAATGATTACTTTTTTCTCCACATTAATTGTTAGTTATTTTATTACTGATATTTTTAAAATATTATTAGCTAAACAATTACGTAATAAACTAAACCCAAAAAACATTCTTTTAATCAAAAAATTTATCAGTATTGTTTTGATTATTTGTGGTGTAGTTTTACTATCACAAGCTTGGTTTCCACAAGAAAGAAAGATTGTAAATTCTGCTTTTGAACAATTAGAAAAAGAAGACTAATTCTTTAATTTTTTCTAAAAATTTACAATAAAAAAAACCTCCTAATTTCTTAGAAGGTTTTTGAGGCATCGTCCGGATTCGAACCGGAGTATACGGTTTTGCAGACCGGTGCCTAGCCGCTCGGCCACGATGCCAGTTGGACGGCAAATATATAAAACAATTAATAATTTATAATTAAAAATTAAAAATTAATTTCGATATTCTTCCATTTCAATTGTAACCGCTTCAACATCACCGCCAATTGGTGGATTTAGTTTTGAAACCGCTAATAGAATTCTAGAAACAGAAGGTATTTCATCAAAAATCCTTTTTATAATTCGATGTGCAACATGTTCTAATAATTTAGAGCGAATTGCCATTTCTTCTTCCACTATCCTATTTAGAAGCACATAATCAACCGTATCTTTTAACTCATCTGATAAAGAAGATTTCCTCAAATCAGTTTTAATTTCCAAATCAACTCGATAGTCAGAACCTATCTTTGCCTCTTCTACCAAACAACCGTGAAATGAAAAAGTTCGTATATTTTGTAATTTTATTGTTCCCATATTTTTTGTTTTCAGTCTCAGTTTTCAGTCTCAGTTGCAAGTTTATAAAAGAAAACTATAAACTGTAAACCGAAAACTCCAAACTTTTTTATCTTTGCTAAAATTACAAAATATCTATGTCAACAGAAGAAAAATCACTGAATTTCTTAGAACAAATTATCGAGGAAGATTTGAAAAATGGTTTATCAAAAGATAAGCTTCGTTTTCGTTTTCCGCCGGAACCAAATGGTTATTTGCATGTTGGTCATGCAAGTGCAATTTGTTTAAATTTTGGATTAGGAATTGATTATCAGTCGCCAGTAAATTTACGTTTTGACGATACCAATCCAGCCAAAGAAGAACAGGAATATGTTGATGCTATCAAAAAAGATATTGAATGGTTGGGTTATCAATGGGCAAATGAATGTTATGCTTCTGATTATTTCCAACAATTGTATGATTGGGCTGTTGAGTTTATCAAAAAAGGTAAAGCCTATGTTGACAGTCAATCTTCTGAAGAAATGGCAAAACAAAAAGGAACACCAACTCAAGTTGGAACCAATTCTCCTTATAGAAATCGTTCGGTTGAAGAAAATTTAGACCTTTTTGAACGTATGAAAAACGGCGAATTTGAAGAAGGAACACATATTCTTCGTGCTAAAATTGACATGTCACATAACAATATGTTGATGCGTGATCCAATCATGTATCGTATTTTGAAAAAACAACATCATCGTACAGGAAATGATTGGTGTATTTATCCAATGTACGATTGGGCACATGGTGAAAGTGATTATTTAGAGCAAATTTCACACTCGTTTTGTACACTAGAATTTTTGCCTCACAGAGAATTATACGATTGGTTTTTAGACCAAGTTTATGACGAAACAAAAGTGCGTCCAAAGCAAAGAGAATTTGCTCGAAGAAACCTTTCTCATACTGTAGTTTCTAAACGAAAATTATTGCAATTAGTTGAAGAAAAGCATGTTAATGGTTGGGATGATCCGCGAATGAGTACCATTTCAGGAATGCGTCGCCGTGGTTATCCGCCAATGGCAATTCGTAATTTTGCTAAAACTATTGGTATTGCAAAACGAACCAACTTGATTGATGTTTCACTTTTGGAGTTTTGCGTTCGCGAAGAATTGAACAAAACCGCACCACGAGTTATGGCAGTTTTAAATCCAGTAAAATTAGTAATTACCAATTATCCTAATGGAAAAGAAGAATGGCTTGAAGCCGAAAATAATCCGGAAGAAGAAGTAATGACATATAGAAAAGTGCCTTTTTCCAAGGAATTATACATCGAAAGAGAAGATTTTCAAGAAGAAGCTAATAAGAAATTTTTCCGTTTAACATTAGGAACAGAAGTACGTTTAAAAAATGCGTATATTATTAAAGGAGAAAGTGTTATAAAAGATGAAAACGGAACTATTACTGAAATTCACTGTACGTATGATACCGATTCTCGCAGCGGAAGTGGAACAGAAGCTTCTCAACGAAAAGTAAAAGGAACAATTCATTGGGTTTCTATTAATCATGCTATTTCTGCTGAAGTTCGCAGTTATGACCGATTATTTTCTAATGAAAGTCCGGATGGAAATAAAGAAATCGACTTTAAAGAGTTCATCAATCCAAATTCTTTAGAAATCATTACTGGATATGTTGAACCAAGTTTACAATCAGCAAAAAATTTAGACCAATTTCAATTTCAACGTTTAGGTTATTTTTGTGTTGATAAAGACTCATCTCCTTCCAACTTAGTTTTTAATAAAACAGTTGGCTTGAGAGACACTTGGGCAAAAGTGGAAAGTAAAGAATAAAAATCAAACTATAAGTTTTATAAATCAAAATCCCGAAACACTTCGGGATTTTTCTATTATTATAAAAAGTTATTAATAATTTAAAATTAATTAGTTTTTATTATCAAAAACGACCTTCATATTTTGTTTTTAATTCATTTTTAAAAATTGCTAAAGTGTTTTTACATAAATTATAAAAACTCCTTTTATTTCGCTTTAAAAACGTTTTTTGTTTCTTTAACCTGATATTAACACTAATTGCCATTTTTTTGTCGTATATTTAATAAAATTAAAAATATAGAAATTATGGCAAGTAAAAGTAGTGAAAGTATTTTGGCACTTTTGGCTGGTGCAGCAATTGGGGTTGGAATTGGAATTTTGTTTGCTCCTGATAAAGGCTCAAATACGAGAGATAAAATAAAAAACAGTTTTGACGATTTGAAAGATGGTGTAAAATCTAAGTTTGGTTCTTTTGAAGAAGAAGACAAAGAGAAGTTTTCACAATCTAAAGATGAATTGAAAGAAACAGTAGAAAGTTTGCTTTCGCAATCAAGTTATAAAGCCGAAGAAGCCATTACATTTTTGGAAGAAAAACTGGCGGAGCTTAAAAAACAAAACGCTAAACTTCAAAAATAATGGCTTTTGAAGAACTAAAAGAAAATGTTGACAGCATTCAAGAAAATGCTAAAGCCTATTTAGAAAGTAGTATTTCTTACTATAAACTTTGGGGTTTTAAAGTAGCAATGAAATCAACAACAATGATTCTCAAGTTTTTCTTGATAAGCATTTGTTTGATGATTTTTTTACTCTTTATTTCTATCGCTGGAGCAATTGCATTAGGAGAAATGATGGATAGCTATTCAATTGGTTTTCTGATTATTGCTGGAATATATTTGGTCTTAGCATTACTTTTATTTTTAGTAAAAGACAAAATTGTTGAAGGTCCAATTTTGGAAAAATTCTCTGAAATATTTTTTAACGACTAAATTATGGAAACAAAAAAATATTCTTCTTATGCCGAAATAGAACGCGATTTGGAAATTCTAAACCTCGAAAAAGAACTTTATTATCAAAAAATGAAGTTGAGTTTTGATAAAACTAAAGAAAGTTTGGTTCCTTCTAAATCCGTTTCGTTCGTTGGCGATTTATATCAAAAAGTATTTTCCGGAACGTATGGTACTATTTTTAAGATGTTAATTCCTTATGTAATAAATTGGTTAATAAACAGAAAAAGAGGCAATTAAGCCTCTTTTTTTATTGAAATAAAATGAATTAAACTTCATCTTCAGGGTTTGAAGTATCACTTGGATTAAAATCAGTTGAAGTGTGATCGTTTTTAGATTTAACACGTTTTGGTTGATTTTTCATCGTTTCACCAATTTGATTACTTGCTGTGAAACTGGCTACCATATTGTTTAACATATCGCTTCCAGCTTGAGGTGAGTTTGGTAATAAAATCAAATTAGAATTTGTATCGGCTCCAATCGCTTGTAATGTATCGTAATGTTGCGTCACTACGATTAATGCCGAAGCTTCTTGAGAATTGATTCCAACTGAATTTAAAACTTCAACACTTTCTACTAATCCACGAGCAATTTCTCTTCTTTGGTCAGCAATACCTTGACCTTGAAGTTTTTTACTTTCGGCTTCGGCTTTTGCTTTGGCAACAATTCTAATTCTTTGTGCTTCCGATTCAAATTCAGCAGCTGTTTTTTCTCTATCAGCAGCATTAATTCTGTTCATCGCATTTTTTACTTGAATATCAGGATCAATATCAGTTACTAAAGTATTGATTATGTCATATCCATAGGATAACATTGCTTCATTCAATTCGCGTTTTACAGCAACAGCAATATCATCTTTTCTAACGAATACATCATCCAAAATTAATTTAGGAACTTCAGCACGAACTACGTCAAATACATAAGAAGTGATTTGGTCATGCGGATATTCTAGTTTATAAAATGCTTCGTAAACTTTCTCTTGAATAACTTTAAACTGTACTGAAACTTTCATTTTGATAAACACGTTATCTTTTGTTTTGGTTTCGATAACAACATCAAGCTGTTGAATTCTTAAATTAACTCTTCCTGAAATACTATCGATAACAGGAATTTTAAGTTGTAAACCTGAGTTTCGAATACTATGAAATTTTCCAAAACGCTCAACAACAACCGAACTTTGTTGCTTTACTGTAAAGAATGAAGCAAATAATAAAAACAGCCCGAAGACCATAAAGACAATAAAAATCACCATATTTATATTTTTTAATTGGTTATATTAGTTATTGTACGATAAAAATGTATGTTTGTTACAAATTATCAGTTATCATTTTATGAAGAAAAAAATTAGCCTTCTTTTATTGTTGATTTCCTCAATAGGATTTGCTCAATACGGTTACAGAGACGGAAATAGAATTGGTATTTCTGCAGGAGTTTCTCAAACAACTTTATTTACAGATAATTTTACTGCAAATCCTGAATTAGGTTTTGCTGGCGGACTTTCGGTTCGTGGAAATTATTACAACAATTGGAGCATGATTTATGGAATGCAATTTTTCTCCAATAACTTTTCGTTGGAATCTAATTTTGACCAAAAAATTAAATACAATCTTCAAGGTGTAAAAGTTCGATTATTATTGAGTTATAATGTAGTTGAAGATCATGTTTCGTTGGATTTTGGACCAGTTTTACAAGTAAACGGAAAAATGAAAGTTGCAACTTCTGATGAAAATAAAATCTTGAAAGGAACATTATTACAAGCAGACCAAATTGCAGATATTTCTACCGTAAGTGGAAACTTTTACCTTGGTGTTTCTGCCGGAAGTAGAACAATTAGAGCAGTTCTTTTCTACGAATACGGATTTACCAACATTCTGAACAAACTCAACAAAGACGATGCTTTAAAACTCTTGAATAACGGTGATAAATTCAAAGGAAACCTTGGTTGTATTAACGGTCAAGTGATTATTAATTTGTAAAAAAATAAACCGCAAATTCATAAATTGATTTATCTTAATTTGCGAATTTGCGGTAAAATTTTTAAAAAGCTAACTATAAACTAGCAATTGCTTTCTCCAATCGCTTGATGGTTTCTTCTTTTCCAATCAATTCTACAATATCAAATAAATGTGGACCTTTTAAAGCACCAACCAAACTCAAACGAAATGGTTGCATTACTTTTCCCATTCCGATTTCATTTTGTGTCATCCAGTCTTTTACAATAGTTTCAATAGTTACGGATGTAAAATCGTCAATAGATGTCAAAACGGTAATTAATTGTTGCATTAATCCTGGCGTTTCCTCTTTCCAATTTTTCGCCGCTTTTTCATCATAAGATTTTGGTGCAACAAAGAAATAATCAGCTAAATCCCAAAACTCAGAAACAAAATTAGCGCGTTCTTTTATCAATGATGTGATTTTTGTCATTTCAACGAAGGAGAAATCACACTTGCCATTTTTTTCAATTACATTTTTTTCAAACGCTTCCGCTAAACTCTCATCACTTTGCTTTTGCAAATATTGATGATTGAACCATTTATTTTTCTCTGGATCAAATTTTGCTCCAGCTTTATGAACTCTGTTCAAGTCAAATTTTTCAGCTAATTCTTCTAACGAAAAAAGCTCTTGATCGGTTCCATCATTCCATCCTAATAAAGCTAAAAAGTTAACAACAGCTTCTGGGAAAAATCCGTTTTCTCTATATCCAGATGAAATTCCTTCGTCGGTTTTCCATTCCAAAGGAAATACAGGAAATCCCATTTTATCGCCATCGCGTTTGGATAATTTTCCGTTTCCGATTGGTTTTAAAATCAATGGTAAATGGGCAAATTCTGGCGCATCCCAACCAAAACTTCTATACAATAAATAATGTAAAGGCAAACTTGGCAACCATTCTTCTCCACGAATAACATGCGACGTTTCCATCAAATGATCATCTACAATATTCGCCAAATGATACGTTGGCATTCCGTCAGATTTGAATAAAACTTTATCGTCCAATAAATTAGTATCAAATTTTATATCACCACGAATGATATCTTTTAATTCTAAAATTTCATTAACAGGCGTTTTAAATCGGATAACATAAGCTTCGCCAGCTACAATCCTTTTTTCGGTTTCCTCATTTGAAATTACCAATGAAGTATCTAATTTTTCACGGTTATGCCAATTGTATATAAAAGTTTTTCCTTGTTCTTCGTGTTGTTTTCTATGAAAATCCAAGCTTTCAGTCGTGTCAAATGCATAATACGCATTTCCCGAAGCAATCAATTGGTCAGCATATTGTTTGTACAAATGTTTTCTTTCGCTTTGACGATAAGGTCCAAATTTTTCGTTTTTTCCAATAGTTTCACTTGGAGCAATTCCGAGCCATTCTAATGCTTCCATGATATATTCTTCCGCACCAGGAACAAAACGATTTTGGTCGGTATCTTCAATTCTTAGATAGAAGGTACCGTTATGTTTTTTAGCAAATAAATAATTAAATAAAGCAGTTCTAACGCCACCAATATGCAATGGTCCAGTTGGACTTGGAGCAAAACGAACTCTAACAGGTTTTGACATTTTATTAAATTTTTGGCAAAGATAAACAGAAGTTAGAAGTCAGAAGTCAGAAGTTAGAAGTTTTTAAGATTGCTTTTGAAATTGACTTTTGAAATTGACTTTTTTTTAACGTTTTCATATTCGGGAAAAATTGTACATTTATCGGTTATTAACAAAAGAGTAGCAATTTTGAACAATTCGGGCATTATTTACGACAAACTAGAAGCTTTTATCAAAAAGTTTTACACCAATGAATTACTTCGTGGAACAATTTTCTTCGTTGGAATTGGTTTGCTGTATTTTCTTTTCACACTTTTTGTGGAATATTTCCTTTGGCTAAAACCAACAGCCAGAACCGTTTTGTTTTGGACATTTATTGCCGTGGAGCTTTTCCTTTTATTACGATTTATCCTTTTCCCGATTTTTAAATTGTTCAAACTCCAAAAAGGAATTGATTATAACGAAGCGTCAAAAATCATCGGAAGCCATTTTAGTGAAGTAGGTGATAAGCTGACTAATTTTTTGCAACTTTCTGATGATAAAAATAAATCTGAATTGCTTTTAGCATCAATTGATCAAAAAGCAAATACACTTCAGCCTGTTCCTTTTAGTAATGCGGTTAATTTTGGTAAAAACAAAAAGTATTTGCCTTTAGCGATTATCCCGATTTTGTTTTTTGCTTTTTTCTACATTTCTGGGAATAGTAATTTCATAACCCAAAGTTTGAATAGAGTTGTCAATTATAAACAACAATTTCTTCCTCCAGCACCATTTGAGTTTCAACTTTTGAATACTAATTTACAGACCGAACAGAATAAAGATTTTTTGGTAAAAGTAAAAACCGTTGGTAAAATCGTTCCCGAAAACACGATGATTTTTATTGGTGATGAAAGCTATTTTATGGAAAAAATCAATGCCGATGAATTTCAGTTTGTTATTCCGAAGCTTACAGAAGACACCGAGTTTCATTTTGAAGCCAATGAAGTTTCTTCGAATGACTATCAATTGAAAGTAATCACTGTTCCGTCGATTGCTAATTTTGAAATGGTTCTGAATTTCCCAAATTATCTGAATAAAAAGCAAGAAGTAATCAAAGGAACAGGAAATGCAATAATTCCCGAAGGCACGAAAGTAACTTGGCGAATGAACACGTTAGCAACGCAAAAAGTAGATTGGCTTGATACTAACGGAAAGCAAACATTCGCTAAAAGTGAAAATCTTTTCTCTTTTTCAAAAAATATTCTTCAAAATACTGAATATCAAATACTAACATCAAATAATAAAGTTAAGAATTACGAAAAACTGAACTATCAGATTTCTGTTATCAAAGATCAATTCCCAACAATAACCGTAAATAACGCGCCAGATAGCTTAAAAATTGGTAGAAACTTTGTCTTAGGTCAAGTTTCCGATGATTATGGACTTTCTAAGCTTCAAATAGTCTATTATCCAAAGGATAAGCCTAATGCTGCAAAACGTGGAACTATTGGAGTTAAAAAGGACGTTTATGATCAATTTGTATTTTCTTTTCCAAGCAATCTTCCTGTAGAAGAAGGTGTAAATTATGAATACTATTTTGAAATCTTTGATAATGATGCCGTTCATAATTTCAAGAGTACCAAATCGTCAGTTTTTAGTAATAGAATCGCAACTGAAACGGAAAAAGAAGATCAAATTTTGCAACAACAAAATGACAATATTAATTCGCTTGCCAAATCCTTAAAAGAACAAGATAAACAACTTTCCGAAATGGATAAGTTGAAAAAAATGGGTAAAGAAAAAGATAATTTAGAATACAAAGACCAACAAAAAGTAAATGATTTTCTTCAACGTCAAAAACAACAAGACGAATTGATGAAGGAGTTTTCAGAAAAGATGAAAGACAATTTGGAAAAATTCAAATCGGATAAAAACGATGAGAAAAAAGAATTGCTTGAAGAACGTTTAGAAAAGTCACAAAAAGAATTGGAGAAAAACCAAAAGCTTTTAGATGAACTTCAAAAACTGAACGAGAAAATCAGTAAAGAAGAACTTTTCGATAAAATGGAGAAATTCCAACAAAACAGCAAAAATCAAAAGAAAAGTTTGGAGCAATTAGTTGAACTAACCAAGCGTTATTATGTCGAAAAGAAAACACAGCAAATCGCTGATAAGTTAAATAAACTGTCAGAGAAGCAAGATAAGCTTTCTGAAAAAACGAATGAAAATACAACTGAAAAACAAGTCGAAATCAATAAGGAATTTAATGAACTTCAAAAAGAATTAAACGAATTAGAGCAAGAAAATAAAGACTTGAAATCTCCAATGGATTTGCCTAAAACGGAAGAGAAAGAAAAAAGCATCAAAGAAGATTTGAATTCTGCCAAAGACCAATTACAAAAACAGCAAAAGGACAAAGCAAAGCCAAAACAGAAAAACGCTTCCAAGAAAATGAAGCAAATGAGCAAAGATATGATGGAAATGATGGCTGGTGCCGAGTTGGAACAAATGGATGAAGACATTGCCATGTTGCGTCAAATTTTAGATAATCTTTTGGCATATTCATTTTCTCAAGAAGATGTAATGAATCAGTTCAAAGGTTTAAAACGTGGTTCGCCTTCGTTCAATAAAAACCTTAAAAAACAACAGGATTTGAAACAACAGTTCAAGCACGTTGACGACAGTTTGTTTGCTTTGTCTTTGCGCAATCCAAAAATAGCCGAAAACATCACAACCGAAATTGGCAACGTTCAATATAATGTTGATAAAGCACTTGAAAATTTGGTTGAGATGAATATTTCCAAAGGAAATTCGCACCAACGTTATTCGGTTTCTTCGTCTAATAAATTGGCAGATATGCTATCGGATATATTGAATAGTATGCAAAACCAAATGCAAATGTCCGGTTCTGGAATGGGTAAACCAAAACCTGGTCAAGGTCAAGGCGACATGCAATTGCCAGATATTATTCAAAAGCAACAAAGCCTAAGCGAAAAGATGAAGAAAGGGCAAAAGAAAGGTGAAAAACCTGGCGAAGGCGAAGAAGGTGAACAAGGCGAAAAAGAAGGCGGAAGTCAAGGTCAAAAAGAAGGAAATTCAGGAAAGGACGGAAAGTATGGAAAAGAAGGTTCGGGCAAGAATGGTAAAAACGTCAAAAGCGGTCAAGGTGGCGGAAGCGGAAATTCACAAGGAAACCGTGATGGAGAAAATGGCGAAGATGGCGAAGGAAATGCTAAAGAAATAATGGAGATTTACAAAGAACAACAACAACTTCGTGAAGCATTGCAAAAGGAATTAAACAAACAAGGAATTGGTGGAAGCGGACAAAACGCATTAAACCAAATGAAGCAAATCGAGAAGCAATTGTTGAACAAAGGTTTCAACAACGAAGTAATTCAAAAAGCATTGAATTTAAAATACGAATTATTAAAACTCGAAAAAGCCATCCAAGAACAAGGCGAAAATAAAAAGCGTCAATCCGAAACCAACAAAAAAGAATACAACAATCAAACCAATGCGTTACCAGCGCGTTTACAAGAATATTTGAATAGTATTGAAATTTTAAATAGACAAAGCTTACCTTTGCGCTCCAATTTTAACCAAAAGGTTCAAGAATATTTTAAAACCAATGATTAGTTTTAATTACGAATTAGATTTCACGCTCGAAGACGAGCAATCATACGAAGATTGGCTTTCCGAAGTAATTACTTCCGAAAACAAAACCGAAGGAGAAATCAATTATATATTTTGTGACGACGATTATTTGCTCGAAATCAACCAGCAATATCTCAATCACGACACGTTAACCGATATTATTAGCTTCGATTATTCTATAGGAAACGATTTACACGGCGATATTTTTATTTCCATCGAAAGAGTGAAGGAAAACGCGCTAGATTTCAACGTTTCTTTCCAAGAAGAATTGAAACGTGTAATGGTTCATGGCGTTTTGCATTATTGCGGTTACAAAGATAAATCCGAAAGCGATGAAAAGGTAATGCGACAAAAGGAAGACGAAAAAATCAAAATGTTCCACGTGAAACACTGATTAAACAACTAAAAAATTTTGAGCGTTTCTTTCCGAATTTTTGTTGTCCATTTTCCCGCTTTTCGTTTCAATCTTTTATTTGTTTTGAAAAAACAAATAAAAGGATTTACACTTCAATCGGGGCTAAAAGAAAAACTTGGTTGAGTTTTTGAATGTTCCGAGCATAGCGAGAAAAAAAATAAAGTTCCACGTGGAACAATTAAATATTCAGATATTAAAATTTAATATTTGAAATCTAAAATCTAATATCAAAATGTTTAACACATACGATGTAATAGTAGTTGGAGCAGGACATGCAGGTTGCGAAGCAGCAGCTTCGGCAGCCAATATGGGTTGCAAAACCTTGTTGGTAACAATGAGTTTGCAAAACATTGCCCAAATGTCATGCAATCCAGCAATGGGCGGAATTGCCAAAGGACAAATCGTTCGCGAAATCGATGCGCTTGGCGGATATTCCGGAATTGTTTCTGATAAAACGGCAATTCAGTTCAAAATGCTGAATAAATCAAAAGGTCCGGCAATGTGGTCGCCACGAGTTCAATCAGACAGAATGCGTTTTGCGGAAGAATGGCGATTAATGTTGGAAAACACACCAAATCTAGATTTCTATCAAGAAATGGTCAAAGGACTTTTGATAAAAAATAATAAAATCGAAGGCGTTGTAACTTCGCTTGGAATTGAAATCAAGGCCAAAACCGTTGTCTTGACAAACGGAACGTTTTTGAATGGATTAATTCATATTGGAGAAAAGCAATTCGGTGGTGGAAGAGCAGGAGAAAGTGCCGCATTCGGAATTACAGAAGATTTGAAAAAAGTTGGTTTTGAAGCTGGACGAATGAAAACCGGAACGCCACCAAGAGTTGATGGACGTTCGTTGGATTATTCAAAAATGCGTGAAGAACCAGGCGATGAAATTCCAGATAAATTCTCTTATTCTGATGAGACGAAACCGTTAATTCATCAAAAATTGTGTCACATGACCTATACTTCGTTAGATGTTCACGATATTCTTCGTGAAGGTTTTGATAGAAGTCCAATGTTCAACGGAAGAATAAAAAGTATTGGACCAAGATATTGTCCATCGATTGAAGATAAAATCAATCGATTTGCTGATAAAGAAAGACACCAACTTTTTGTAGAACCCGAAGGTTGGAATACTGTTGAAGTTTACGTCAACGGATTTTCTACGTCATTACCTGAAGATATTCAGTACAAAGCGTTGAGTTCGGTTGCTGGATTTGAGAAGGTGAAGTTTTTCCGTCCAGGTTATGCCATAGAATATGATTATTTTCCACCAACGCAACTAAAACATACGTTAGAAACTAAATTAGTTGACGGATTATATTTCGCTGGACAAATAAATGGAACAACCGGTTATGAAGAAGCCGCTTCTCAAGGTTTAATGGCTGGAATTAACGCAGCATTAAAAGTAAAAGAACAAGAACCGTTGATTTTACGTCGTGATGAAGCGTATATAGGTGTTTTAATTGACGATTTGATTACCAAAGGAACGGAAGAACCTTATAGAATGTTTACTTCGCGAGCCGAATATCGAACATTATTGCGTCAAGATAATGCTGATTTCCGTTTAACGCCAAAATCCTTCGAAATTGGTTTAGCTTCCGAAAAAAGATTGCGCAGAATGGAGCATAAATTCAACGAAAGTGAAAAAATGGTTGATTTCTTCAAAGAAACGAGTATTACGCCACAAGAAACTAATCCGATATTGGAAGAAAAAGAAAGTTCACCAATGACACAATCGGATAAAATGTTTAAAGTCTTTTCTCGTCCGCAAATTGATTTGAACGATATGTTGAAGTTTGAAAAGGTTCAAAACTACATTCAGGAGAACGAACTAGACAAAGAAATCATCGAACAAGCCGAAATTCAGGTAAAATATTCAGGTTATATCGAAAAAGAGCGAAATAATGCTGAAAAATTAATCCGTTTAGAGGATATTAAAATCCCGACCAACTTTGATTATCATAAAATCAAATCAATGTCGATAGAAGCAAAGCAAAAATTATCAGCTATTCGTCCGGTAACAATTTCCCAAGCCTCTAGAATTAGCGGTGTTTCTCCAGCTGATATATCCGTTTTATTAATCTATATGGGAAGATAGAATTTTAGATTTTAGAATAGTGATTGTTGTTTTTCAAGTAAAAATCAGCAATCTTAATTCGTTAATCAACAATCTAAAATGCCTTGTTCCACGTGAAACTAACCTTGTCAAGTCCTATAAATAAAGAGATTTATGAGTTTTCAGAATAATATTTTTTACAATAAAGTAGTAGATCATTCTGTGTCAAAAGAAGTTTTTGATTTGCATCACAATCCTGAATTTGATATGCTAATTACGTTTCCTAAACCAAGTTTGGAGAAATTACCGAGTTATTACGAAAGCGATGATTATATTTCGCATACCGACGGAAAGCGTTCAGTTTTTGAAAAAATGTATCATTTTGTCAAAGGAATTGCGTTAAAAAAGAAATTGAAATTAATCAATTCTCAATCTCAAAAAGGAAAACTTTTAGACATTGGTGCTGGAACAGGAGATTTTTTAGCGGTAGCAAATAGTGATGGTTGGCAAACTGTAGGAATTGAACCAAGCACAAAAGCCAAAGAAATTGCTATAAAAAAAGGAGTTAATTTTGCTCAAGATTTTGCTTCGCTTGAAAGCAATTCATTTGATATTATTACAATGTGGCACGTTTTGGAACACGTACCCAATTTAGAAGAATATATTTCAGAGCTGAAAAGATTAATTAAATCATCGGGAACAATAATTATTGCTGTACCAAATTTTAAATCCTATGATGCAAAATATTATGGAGAATTTTGGGCAGCTTTCGACGTGCCAAGACATTTGTGGCATTTTTCAAAAACAGCTATTCAAAAATTATTTGCCAAACAAAATTTAAAATTAGTAGAAGTTTTACCCATGAAATTTGACAGCTTTTATGTCAGCTTGCTTTCGGAAAAATATAAAAACGGAAAAATGAATTTCCTTAAAGCATTTTGGATTGGTTTGAAATCAAATCAGTATGGAAACCGTAAAAAAGAGTATTCATCACATATTTATGTAATAAAAAGCGAATAAATCCGACAGAATTTACGATTATAAACCGATTTATATCAATACATCAAGAAAATGATATAATCGATTAAATCGCTTTATTTGCCTTCGACTTTGATAATCAATAACTATAATCATTTTGAATATCATAGTTATTTATAATGGATAGATAAATATTACTTTTTTTATTCGTTGGAATACTTAAAGTTTATTTTTTTACTTTTGACACTAAGAATTAAAAATCGAATTATTTTAACAAATAAATTATACATGAAAAAAACAGTTATTCTTTTTGCATTGGCTATTTCAATTTTGTCATGCAACAAAACTTCAGAAACAAAAGAGTTTAAAACCGCTTATATCGATACGGCTAAATTATTAGAAGAAAGCGTTGAAGCTAAAGACATCGAAGCCAAATACAAAGACAAATCCAAAGTAATGGGAAATCAACTTGAGGTTGAAGTGGCTAGATGGAAATCGGATGCGGCTAATTTCCAAAAGAATGCACAAGCAAACGGAATGGCTTGGGCGCAACAAAAAGGTGCTGAATTGCAAAAAAGAGAGCAAGAATTATCTTACGCACAAGAAGCAATGTTACGTCAACTACAACAAGAAAGTGGCGTTGAACTTGACTCTGTTATCAAGACATACAAAAATACCATCAAAGAATATGGTAAAGAAAAAGGCTATGATTATATCTATGGAACAGGTGAAACCGCAACCGTTTTGTATGCAAAAGATAGTTATGATATTACCAAAGATATTATCAAAATTGTAAACGATAAATACAAATCATCGGCTAAAAAAGAAGAAAAAACGGATAATAAAGCTGAAGATAAAGCTGAAGCAAAAAAATAATTTGATTTATTACAAATCGACAAAACGTCTTCATTTTTGAAGGCGTTTTTTGTTTGTATATTGAATAACAATCACTTATATTTGTTTTTCTAAATTATAAGCCATGGAATTTATCTCAGCCGAAGCAAAGTATGTTTTGCAATTCATCAACCAAACCAATCGTTCCGTTTTTCTAACCGGAAAAGCTGGAACCGGAAAAACCACGCTTCTCAAAGAAATTATTCAAACCACACATAAAAATTGTGTCGTTGTTGCGCCAACTGGAATTGCGGCGTTAAATGCTGGTGGCGTTACTATTCACTCGATGTTTCAGTTGCCCTTTGGTGGATTTTTACCCGATAATTCGGTGGCACAATTCAATGAAAATTCCAAGTTTGAAAGTAGAGCAACGCTTCGCAGGCATTTTAAAATGAGCGGTTTAAAAAAAGCGGTAATCCGAAACATGGAATTGTTGATTGTTGACGAAGTCAGTATGTTGCGCTCGGATTTGCTTGATGCAATGGACTTTATGTTGCAATCGGTTCGAAAACGAAACCAACCTTTTGGCGGCGTTCAAGTGCTTTTTATTGGCGATTTGCTACAACTTCCACCGGTTATTCGTGATGATGAATGGCGTGTTTTACGAAATTATTATTCGGGAAAATTCTTTTTTCATGCGCATGTCGTGCAACAAAATCCGCCATTATATATAGAGTTATCTAAGATTTTTAGGCAAACTGACGACAGATTTATTTCGGTGTTGAATAATCTTAGAAACAATACCATTACCCAAAATGATATTTTAATTTTAAACGAATTTGTCAAACCCAATTTCGATTTAAAAGCCAACAAAGGTTACATTACTTTAACAACACATAATGCCAAAGCCGATTCGATAAACCAGCAATCGCTTGAAGATTTAGAAGGAAATTCGAGGTTTTACAAAGCTGAAGTTACCGATGATTTTCCCGATAAAATTTATCCGATAGAAGAAAAATTGGAACTTAAAGTTGGTGCGCAAGTCATGTTTATCAAAAACGATTTATCTTTTGAAAAAAAATTCTTCAACGGAAAAATGGGAATTATCCAATCGCTTTCTGAAAGGGAAATTTGGGTACATTTTCCAGATGAAAATAAGTCGATTGAAGTGGAAAAATACGAATGGCAAAATATTCGATATACCGTAAACGAAAATACAAAAGAAATAGAAGAAGAAGTTTTAGGAACTTTTGTGCATTATCCGATAAAATTGGCTTGGGCAATTACCGTTCATAAAAGTCAAGGATTAACATTTGACAAAGCTGCGCTCGATGTTTCGCAAGTTTTTCTTCCCGGACAAGCCTATGTTGCACTTTCGCGTTTGCGTTCGTTAAACGGCTTAATTTTGCTTTCTCCGTTGCAAATGAATGGCATTTCTAACGATCAAGATGTTATGAACTATTCCGAAAATAAAGCATCGACTGAATTTTTGGAAAAAACGTTGCAAAAAGACACCAAAGATTTTATACTTAACTTTTTGATTTCCAGTTTTGATTGGACTGATTTGGCTCAAGAATGGCGAAATCATCGATTTACGTACAATGAAAAATCGGAGATTTCAGAAAAATCCAAGCATGCTATTTGGGCAAAAAAATGTGCAGACGAAATGGAAAAACTGATTGATCCATCACAAAAATTCATTCTTCAACTGCGAAAATTATTTGCTGAAAACCCTGATTTACAGTTTATAAACGAGCGAATTCAGGCAGCGTTCAATTATTTTTTGTTGCCAATGGATAATCTGGTTTACGAAATTCTTTTTAAACTCGAAGAAGTAAAACGCATCAAAAAAGTAAAAGCGTATTATGACGAATTATTGGTTTTGGAAGAATTACAAATCAAAGCCGTTTTACGATTGATGAAAGCCAAATTAATGATTGAAATTTTGGTTAAAGGCGAAACTATTTCCAAAGAAAAATTGTCTTCGGATGAAATAAAATACTATCGAATTAACAAGATGGAAACCGTTACTCAGGAATTCAAAAAAGTAAAAATTACACTGATAGATGACGAAGAAGATATTGATCGTTATGCTAAAAAAGAAAAAAAGAAAGAACCTAAAAAATCAACAATTCAGGAAACTTTTGAGCTTTGGCAACAACAACTTTCCGTTGCAGAAATTGCTTCCATAAGAAAACTAACGGAACAAACCATTGGCGGACATTTGGCAAAATTAATCGAAGCAAAAGCCATCAAAATTTCGGAAGTTTTACCCGAAGATAAAATCATGGAATTAGCCGAAGCATTCAAAGGTTTTGAAGGAAATTCGGTTACGGAACTAAAAGAAAAATATGGCGAAAAATTCTCTTGGGATGAATTGAAAATGTTTAAGGCGAGTTTGTAATTACGGATTAAAATTTTTCAATCTTTTTCGAGTAGAAAAAACATCAAGAATGTAAATTCTATCGGGTTCAATTTTGTACACAATTTTGAAATTCCATTTAGGAAAAAATCGGATAAAGTTATTGTTGTAAATTGGTTCGACCGGATTTTTTTCGGGAAATATATTGAGTTTATCGCCAAAATCAAAAAGTGTATTTACAACTAAATCAGCATTTTGAGGACTTTCTTCAACAATGTAATCGTAAATATTTTGAATGGAAGAAATGGAATTTTTTGACCAAATGACGGGTTTCATTTTCTGGAAATTTTATTTCGAGCTTCATCAGTAGGATATCCTTTTTCTCCTGATTCTGAAGCAATAATAATTTCGTCCAAATGTTCTTTGTATTCTTTAATAGTCAAAGATTTCCCCGAAGCTGTGTAGGCATAAATGTCGTTATCTAACAAAGCTTCTATTTGGCTCAATAATTTTGAGTTTTCAACTTCTAAAATTCTGTGAACTATATTTTTACGTTGTGTTTCTATATTCATTTGAATGAAAAATTTAGTTATAAAAGTAAAAAAATATTTTCAAAAAATTGATTTTGAAGCAGTAATTTAACTCAACCAATACACCGCCAAAACTGCCGGAACAAAATAAATGGCAATCGTTCTTGCACCATCATAATCTTTGGCTAAACGTTGACCAAGAAGTAAAAATATCAATGTAATACAAGAAATAACGGCACCATAAAATCCAAAAGTTCTTCCGCCATTGATGAATAATTCGGCACAACCAACTAAAGATAAAATTCCTGCTGCAAGTTCTAAAATTAAGATGATTCCCAATGCTAATGGAACATTGTTTTTCAAAATAGTATCAGCAAAATGACCTTTTAGCCATTCCACATTTCCTTTCCATTCAAACACTTTGTCATAAGCAGATTGGATAAAAGTTACGGCAAGAAATACTAAAACCAAAATAGATGCTGTATTGTTCATAATCTTAATTTTTATGGATTAAACGGGTTAGTTTTATAGATAAATCGGTGAGAATAATTTTGGCATTTCCGTTTCTTTCAATGTGATAAATAGCATCGGAAAGCGCTTCAAAAATTTCGGTAATATTTTCACCAGTGACAAATGGAGAAAATTTATCAAAAGTAAAATTTTCAACTTTTGGTTCAAGATAAACCAATTTTTTGGCTTCATAATTGTGTAACAACGCTTGTCGAAACATCGTTATGCAAAAATTCAAAAACTGCTTTTGACTTTCTCTTCCAATGCCAGCAATCGTTTCGCTCCAGGAAAGCAATCCATTGATAGCCGCAGCATTTCCTTTGGCACGAAAAGCGGTTCGAACCCAATCCACAAACCATTCTTCAAAAGGCAATTCATCTTCATCTGATTGTAAAAGATGTAAAGCATTGTTGAAATTCCCCTGCGATTGATGCGCTATTTTTTGTGCCAAATTGTGTTCCAAATTCATCGAAGAAATTAATTTTTCAGCAATAACTTTTTCAGGCAAAGCTGGAAAATGAACTACTTGACAACGCGAACGAATCGTTTGGATAATATCTTCTTCGTTTTCGGCAATTAATAGAAAAAGTGTTTTTTCTGGCGGTTCTTCTAATAATTTCAACAATTTATTTGACGCAGCAATATTCATTTTTTCTGCCATCCAAACAATCATGATTTTATAACCGCCTTCGTAGGATTTCAATGCCAATGATTTCAAAATATCTTGAGCATCATCAACGCGAATTTCGCCTTGTTTGTTTTTTACGCCAAGATGTTTGTACCAATCAAATAAACTTCCGTAGGGATTTTTTAATACAAATTCTCGCCATTCGGCAATAAAATCGGCACTTTTTGGTTTCGATTTTACATCATCATTCGTCACATTTGGATAAATAAAATGCAAATCGGGATGCGAAAGATTTTGAAATTTTAAATTACAACTTTCGTTTCCGCCCGAATTATCGCTTCCTAAATTTTGGCATAAAACAAATTGAGCATAAGCAATTGCCATCGCTAAAGTTCCGCTTCCTTCTGGACCAACAAAAAGCTGCGCATGTGGAATTCGTCCTTCCAAAGCGCTTTTTGATAAGTGATTTTTGATATAATCTTGTCCTAAAATTTCCGAAAAATGCATAAAGCAAATATAAGTCAAAAACTGTATTGGTTTAAAATAATACTAATTCTGATTTTTTGCTAAATAGCATTGGTCAAAAAATAAATTTTAAAAAGTTGATAGTAAAAGATTTATAACTTAAATTTTTCTTAAAAATCATCGATAAAGACACAAAAAAGAACCATAAAATTTAATTTTGTTATATTTGCAAGGATTCATAAAAATGTCACAATCAATGAAAACAATCCAAGATTTCGATTTCAAAAACAAAAAAGCCATAATTAGAGTTGATTTTAATGTTCCTTTAGACGAAAATTTTAATGTAACTGATGCCAATAGAATTGAAGCCGCAAAGCCAACTATTGATAAAATTTTAGCCGATGGTGGAAGCGTAATTTTGATGTCACATCTTGGAAGACCAAAAGGAAAAGAGGACAAATATTCACTTCGTCATAT
The DNA here is from genome assembly GCF_014486675.1 of Flavobacterium macrobrachii. Classification (GTDB taxonomy): domain Bacteria; phylum Bacteroidota; class Bacteroidia; order Flavobacteriales; family Flavobacteriaceae; genus Flavobacterium; species Flavobacterium macrobrachii. Next base: position 24,943 of record NZ_JACTAC010000002.1, on the reverse strand, counting down.
TGTTCAAACAACGTCTCAAGTTTTAGAAAAATCAGTAACTTTTGTTGACGATTGCCGTGGTCAAGTTGCTCAAAATGCTGTAAAAAATATTCAAAACGGCGATGTTTTACTTCTTGAAAATCTTCGTTTTTATGCTGAAGAAGAAGCTGGCGATGTTGAATTTGCCAAAGAATTAGCTTCGCTAGGAGATATTTATGTAAACGATGCTTTTGGAACAGCTCACAGAGCGCATGCTTCCACAACCATAATTGCTCAGTTTTTTCCAAACGATAAATGTTTTGGCACTCTTTTAGCCAAAGAAATTGAAAGTTTAAACCGAGTGTTGAATAATTCAGTTAAACCCGTAACAGCAGTTCTTGGCGGTTCAAAAGTTTCGTCAAAAATTACCGTTATCGAAAATATTTTAGACAAAGTAGACCACATGATTATTGGCGGTGGAATGACTTTTACGTTCATTAAAGCGTTGGGTGGAAATGTTGGCGATTCAATCTGTGAAAACGATAAATTGGATTTAGCATTGGAAATTTTGTCAAAAGCAAAAGCAAAAAATGTTCAAATTCACATTCCAGTTGATGTTGTTGCAGCCGATGCTTTTTCAAATGATGCTAACACACAAATAGTTGACGTTCGCGAAATTCCTGATGGATGGCAAGGTTTAGACGCTGGACCAAAATCGTTAGCGAATTTCAAAGAAGTAATTTTAAACAGTAAAACTATTCTTTGGAATGGACCATTGGGTGTTTTTGAAATGGAAAATTTTTCCAAAGGAACAATCACTTTAGGAAATTTCATCGCAGAAGCTACAGAAAATGGAGCATTTTCTCTTGTTGGTGGTGGCGATTCGGTTGCTGCAGTGAAACAATTCGGTTTTGAAGAAAAAATGAGTTACGTTTCTACTGGTGGCGGAGCAATGTTAGAAATGCTTGAAGGAAGAGTTTTACCAGGAATTGCAGCTATTTTAGAATAAATTTTTTGCTAATACAATATATTACAATTATTTACGTTAGTAAACATATACAAACAAAAAACAAACGAAACTTTAATAAAATAAAGTTATGATTATAAAAAAAATAACTTCACTTGCAGTAATCTTTGTTTCTGCGGCAACTTTTGCTCAAGACACTATCATTCCTGCTAAAATTGAAAAAGTTCCTTTAACCAAAAAACAGTATCTCGATTCTATCAAAACGACCTTTGTTCGCGATAATTTAGCTTCGTGTATCGATAGTATGTGGATGAAGGAATTAGCGAGTTTGGATTTATACAACGAAATGACATTGGACATTAAAAACATCAATGTTGATGAAAAAGTTGATTATGAATTGCCAACCGAATTATTAAAAGAAAGATTAAAGAAATTAGACGAAAAATCTCCTTTCAATATCGAGTATAATGTTGGTTTAGAAAATGTTATAAAGTCATTTTTGAAAAACCGTAAAAAAGGATTTGAGCGATTAATGGGAATTTCACAATACTATTTTCCATTATTCGAAGAATCATTAGCGGCACACAATATCCCTTTGGAAATTAAATATTTGGCTGTTGTGGAATCGGCGTTAAACCCAAGAGCAGTTTCTAAAGCTGGCGCAACAGGTTTATGGCAATTCATGTACCAAACCGGAAAACAATATGGCTTGAAAATCGATACTTATGTTGACGAAAGAAGCGATCCAATGAAAGCGAGTAAAGCTGCAACACAGTATATGAAAAACATGTACAGTATTTTTGGCGATTGGGATTTGGTTTTGGCTTCTTACAACACTGGACCAGGAAATGTTGCTAAAGCGATTCGTCGTTCGGGCGGAAAACAAAATTATTGGAATATCAGACCATATTTACACAAAGAAACACAAGGTTATGTTCCAGCTTTCTTAGCTACGATGTACATTTTTGAATATCACAAAGAACACGGAATTGTTCCTCATAAACCAGTTGCCAATCATTTTGCAACCGATACTGTTCAGGTAAAAAACGCTTTAACTTTCAAGCAAATTGCTGATTTATTGGACGTTTCAGTAGCAGAATTACAGTTTTTAAATCCATCTTATAAAAGAGAAGTTGTTCCTGTAATATCTGGAAACGATTACTATTTAAGATTGCCTCTAGATAAAATAGCACTTTTTGAATCAAACGAAGATAAAATTTATGCTTACGCAAAATATGAAGACAGTTTTAGAGAAAAACCTTTTGATATAAGATTTGCATCGGCAGTTGCTTCAAACGATTCGACTACAAAATTGAAATATCATAAAGTTAGACGCGGCGATAGTTTGGGCGAAATCTCAGATAAATATGGTGTTACCGTTGCGCAGTTGAAAAAATGGAACAGATTAAGAAGTAATTCCGCACCATTAGGAAGAAATCTAAAAGTATATACGCAACAAGCCATTTCTCAAGAAAATACTGCTGTTGCTGAAACTAAAGTTGCCAAAGTTAAAACCGATACAACTACAGTAAAAGAAACATTAGCATCAAATTCGGCTAAAGTTTTCAAAGAGGAAAAAGTAGTTACTTATAAAGATGTTACTAAATATTACAAAGTAAAAAAAGGTGACAATCTTGGGGAAATTGCCGATAAACACGGAGTTACTGTTGCCGAAGTAAAAAAATGGAACAAACTGAAAAGCAACAATATTAATCTTGGTGCAAATTTAAAAATCGTTAAGAACGAACGTGTTGTTACAACAGTTAGAAAAGAAGTTAAGCAACCAAGAATTGTTGAAAGTACTCAAAATGATGCCGTCGCTTCTAACGAAAATGAAGAAGATGCAAAACAAAATCCTAGCGATTATTATGAAGTTCAAAAAGGAGATAACCTTTATTACATTGCCAAAAAATTCAATGTTAGCATTGAAGATTTAAAGAAATGGAACAAAATTGAAGACGGAAACGTCCAAATGGGTTCAAAATTAGCTTTGATGAATTTGAATTCAGATGAAAAAGAACCTGTTGTAACCGAAGCAAAAACGGAAACAAAAATCGTTGAATATGTTGTAAAAGCAGGCGATAATCTTGGAAACATTGCTAAAAAATATAACGCATCGGTTTCTGATTTAAAAGATTGGAACAATTTAGAAGACAACAACATAAAGTTAGGCGAAAAACTAATAGTTTCTAAAAAATTATTTATTGTAAACGATACAAAACCAAACAAAAAAGAAACTTTTGCTAATAGCGAAAAAGAAAAAGTAAAACTTTATTACGTGAAAAAAGGCGACTCGCTTTTTAGCATTGCAAAAAAACATCCTGGCGTAACTGTTGCGGACATCAAAAAATGGAACGGAATAAACAACGAAAGTTTAAAACCAGGTATGAAACTTAAAATTAGCGGTTAATCCGAAAATGTTCTATAAATTTGGGTTTTATTTCATAATCATGAATAAAACCCTTTTTTTATTTCTAATGGTTTCTATTTTGTTTTCGTGTCAAAAAAAAACGGACACGTTAAAGCAAGATGATTCTAGTCATATCAACACTATTTCCGTGATTATCGACGATCAATTATGGAATTCAGAAGTTGGCGATAGCATTCGAAACAAATTTGCGACACCTGTTCTTGGATTGCCACAAGAAGAACCACTTTTTACCATAAAACAATTTCCAGTAAAACTTTTTGAAGGATTTTCAACAGGAAGTCGGAACATGATAATCGTTAAAAAAAGCGATAAAAATCTTTTTGAAATCAAAGCAAATGAATTTGGCGAAACGCAAAATTCTATTCACATTACTGGAAAATCGACCAATGAAATCCTTTTTCTTTTAGAAAAACATTCCGCCGAAATCATCAAGCGAATGAGAGAAACGGAAATCAAAGCCAATCAGCAAATTATTACAGATTCGCTTCAAAACACATATAAAATCAAGAAAAAATTCAATATCGATATAGCAATTCCGATAGAATATGAATACGTTAGAAGAAGGAAAAATTTTATTTGGCTCAAAAAAGAAATTACCAGCGGAAACAATAGTATCATCATTTATCAAATTCCATACAACAGTATTCGCGATAAAAATGCCGTAAACGATATTGTAAAAGTTAGAGATTCTATTGGTAAATTATACATTCATGCCAAAAGTAACAACGCAAAAATGTTAACCGAAGAAGCTTATTTTCCTTATTTTTCTAAAATTCGTTGGAATGAATACAATGTATATGAAACCAAAGGAACTTGGGAAATCAATAGCGATTTTATGTCTGGACCATTTATAAATTATGCAATAAAAGACAAAGCAAACAATAGAATTTTGGTTCTCGAAGGATTTTGTTACGCGCCATCAAAACAAAAACGAGATTTAATGTTTGAGCTGGAATCCATCATAAAAACCATCAAAATACCTAAAACAAAATAACCATGTTGCTAGAATGGAAAACAAAGCGATTTGAGACGCTTTCTTCGCTTGAACTATATGAATTGTTAAAACTACGCAGCGAAGTCTTTGTCGTGGAGCAAAACTGCGTTTATTTGGATATTGATGGCAAAGATGAGAAAGCATTACATCTTTTGGGAACGTTTGAAGGCAAAATTGTGGCGTATGCACGATTGTTTAAACCAAATGATTATTTCGCCGAAGCATCAATTGGAAGAGTTGTAACACATCCCGATTTTAGAGATCGTAAAATTGGTCATATCTTGATGCGAGAAGCCGTTGAAAGCATCCGAATTTATTTTGGCGAAAGCAAAATCACCATTTCGGCACAATTATATCTGAAAAAATTTTACGAAAGTCATGGTTTTATTCAAACTAGCGAAATGTACTTAGAAGACGATATTCCGCATATTGAGATGAAAAGAAGTTAAATCTTCGTAATCACCAATTCAACTCTTCTATCATATTCTGCGCCTTTTCCTAGCGGAACAGTATTTCCATAACCTTTAAAAGTCATTCGGTTTTTTGGAATTTTCTTAAATGCTAAATACTTAAAAACAGATTCAGCTCTGTTGGTTGAAAGTGCTCTTTTTCGCGTTTCTTTATCAATCGCTTCTTTTTGATATGGTGGCGTGCAACAAACATGGCCTTGGATTTCAAACTGAAGGTTTTTGTATTTGTGCAAAAGCTTTGCTACTTTATCTAATTCGGTTTTGGCTTTGAACGTTAATTTACTACTTCCGCGGTCAAAAAGAATGTTGTCTAGATAAATATGATCGCCAACGATATGATTTTTTTGAATGGAATTATAAAAACCTGGAATTTCAATTTTTGGCAATGGTTTTAGATTGATAACAATGTCAACCCGGCGATTTTTAGAGCGTTTCTCAGGAAGATTTTCAACAATATCATCGTCAATAAGGATTCTTCCTTTTCCTTCAATGGTAACAATAATTTTGTTTTTAATGCCGCTTTCAATCATTTTAGTTTGAATAACAGAAGCTCTTTTTGTTGATAATTTAAAATTGTAGGCTTCTTTACCAACATCATCTGTATAACCAAAAATTTCTATAGACTCAATTCTAGTAGAATCTGTTTTTTTTATAAAAGAGATAAGTTCTTCTCCTTGTTTTTCGCTGATGGTTGATTTATCAAAATCAAAATATACAGAATGAACCGCTTCTTCCTGTGCGTGAAGAAATCCAAATGTGAATAGCAGTAAAAGTTGTAAAAATCGCATTCTTAAATTTTTAGGATTTTGTTATACTCTGCAATGTTATTGAATAAAGTGACAGCTTTTTTAATTTCGCTATTGTTTTTTGTGTAATATTGATACAAGCCTTCTTTGTATTGGTATCTTTTGATGATTTCGTCTAGCAGTAAATTCTTAATTTCTTTACTGTTTTTATCAATTAAAGTCTCTTCACTTTTTTGCAAAGCGGTTAAAAGTTGTTGATATTCGGCAGCGATTGACGCATCGATTTTTTCTTTTTTGGCTTTTTCCAAAGTGGTTTTTAAAGCCAATTCCGTTTCAGTATCAAAGCTAATTTTTTCTTTTTTTATGAATGCTTTAAAATCGGCCATATCAGCATCGGTCAACGTTGGGATTTTATCTCCAAGAGAAGGATTTTTGTAATAATAATTGGTTACATAGTTGAAGATTGCATCGTTTTTTTGCAAGGCTTCGGCAATCGAACTCAATTTTGTTTCTTCCAATTCTACATCGGGTAAAATTCCGCCACCATCATAAACCGTTCTTCCGTTTTTGGTTTTAAAAGCGGTAAAGTTTTTCTCGTCGGTTTTGGTAGCTTTTCCGTTTTTGTCTTTTTTGCTATAATTCAATGCTTGAATACATCTTCCAGATGGCGTGTAATATCTTGAAATGGTAACTTTTACTTGCGTTCCATAAGTTAAATCAAACGGACGTTGCACCAATCCTTTTCCAAAACTTCTGCTACCAACAACAACAGCTCGATCTAAATCTTGTAACGCACCAGCAACAATTTCTGAAGCCGAAGCACTTTTTCCATCTACGATTACAGCAATTGGAATTTGCGTATCAATAGGTTCGCGAGTGGTTTTATAGGTGCTGTTATATTTTTCGTTTTTGGATTTTGTGGTAACGATAATTTCGCCTTTTGGTACAAATAAATTACAAATATTTACAGCTTCGTGAAGCAATCCGCCAGGATTTCCACGAAGGTCAAGAATGATTTGAGTTACACCATCATTTTTTAGTTTTTCCAAAGCTTCTCTGGTTTCTGAAGATGCTTTTTTATTGAATTGAGAAAGAACGATGTAGCCTGTTTTTTCGTCAATTTTTGCAAAAAATGGAACGGCTTTTATTTCTACTTCGTCCAATGTTATTTGGGTTGACATTGGTTTCCCTAATCGTAAGTATTTTATATCGACTTTGGTGTTTTTTGCACCTTTTAGCAACTGCGAAGCATCGTCTTTAAAATCAGAAAGTAACACATCGCCTATTTGGGTAATTTCGTCACCAGCTTTTAGACCAGCTTTATCAGCAGGAAAACCTTTGTATGGTTCTTTGATGATAAGTTTGTCGTCTTTTCGAGTAATCATTGCTCCAATTCCGGTATATTCGCCAGTATTGTTGATTTTGAATTTGATTACATCTTGTTCGCTGAAATAATTGGTGTATGGATCAATATCGGCAAGCATGCTTTTTACCGCTTTATCCATTAATTCTGATGGATTGGTTTCGTCAACGTAATTTTGATTTACGGTTTTGAAAATGTTGGTAAAAATTTCGATTTGTTTAGCAATTTCAAAAAAATCTTCTTTGAAACTAACGCCAACAAAGAAAAATCCGCTCAAAAGAACGGTGATGATATATCGTTTTTTAATTTTTGAGAACATGAAAATGTATTTTATAAATCCTTATTTCTAACGAAATTAGTTATTCTATTCTTCTTTTTTTCTTAATGAAAGTACAAATTTTTCAAAAAGCTGAATGGTTTTTTCATTAATTTCTTGATAACTCAGTTTTTCTTTGGTTTGATAGAAAAACATTAGGCAATATTTTTGGTCTAAATTTTCAATCAAAATGTGTTTGTTAAGCCGATAACATTCGCGAAGAATTCGCTTGAAATAGTTTCGGTCAACGGCATTTTTAAAATATTTTTTGGAAACTGAAACACCCATTTTCAATGGAACATCATCTTCAAAATCTTTTTGAATAAAAACCAATCGCAACGGATATTTTCCAACCGATTTACCTTTGGTAAAAAGAGAATCTATCGTTTTTTTACTCTTAAGTTTTTCGGCTTTTGGATATGTAAAATCCATTTTTATTTATCATTGTAAATGTTGTACACAAATTTTACTTCGTTGTAATTGATGTAAACTTGCATTCGGTTATTTTCTTTTTTCTTAGTGATAATCAAGATTTGACATTTGGAAAATTTATTGTCCATACATTCAAACGGTACAATATTCACGTCATCATTATCGATAATTTCTCCGTAGGATTTAATTTTAAAGGATTGTACTTCCTGAGAATTTATAGTGATAGTATTTTTCTTGGCATCAAGTGTTATCAATACGTTAGCATCAACAAAATCCGACCATTCGTTCCAGCTGCCGTTTGCTTTTTTATCGGTAAAACTTACACTGCTGGTTTTAAAACGAATGGGTTGCGAATAGCTTTTTTGAATTGCAAAGCTGAATAGCAAAAACAAAGAAAGAAAATTAATGTATTTCATAATAGAGAAAATATTTGTGGTAAATCTACAAATTCTATTCCAAAAAAAAGCGTTCAATTTTTAAGAACGCTTTTACTATTATTTTACTTCCAATATATTATTTTCGGTTTTCACATCTGCCATTAAACCACTTGGATCAATGGTTATTTTTTTAACCGATGATTGATTTGAAACAGGGAAATTATACGTTGGTTTTGCCCATGTCCAATCTGTTAAAACAGTTCTTTTAATGTTAGTATTTGGATTTTCTTTTACAAAATGCATCATTTGTAACGGAATGTGGAAACTTTCTTTAGAACCATCAGTATATTCTACTAAAATATCAATTGGCATTGGCATTCTTCCAATTCTTTCAAGTGTAATTGTATTGTTTTCAAATGATTTTATAGCATAATCAATAGTGTTTGTGGTTTTTGTCCAATCGGTTAAATACCAATCGAGTTGCGCACCCGAAACGCGTTCAGCAGTTCGTTTTATATCATTTGGTGTTGGATGTTTAAATTTAAACTCTTTATAAAAGCGTTTTAATGTTTTCATAGTGTTTTCTTTTCCAATTAAATAGATTAGTTGGGATAAGAAAAGTTCACCTTTGCTATAAGAAGAAATACTATAGCTTCTGTTTTCATCAAATCGATCTGCATGAGTAGATAATGGAAGTTCTTTATTTGAATTGACTAAATTTGAATAACTTTTGTATGAACCGTTAAAAGGATTTTCCACTTTTTTGTTTGAAAGTTCATTAACAACTAAATCCTCAATAAAAGATGTGAAGCCTTCATCCATCCATCCATGTTTACTTTCATTAGTTGCTAAAACATGTTGAAACCATGAATGTCCCATTTCGTGAGCAATTAGCCCAACGAAACCGTCTAATTTTCCTTCGCCCAATACTAGTGTACACATGGCATATTCCATTCCGCCATCGCCACCTTGAATAACAGAATATTGTTTGTAAGGATATGAACCGATATTGGCGTTATAATAATCCATTATTTTTGAGGTTAAAGGTTGTGCTTGTTTCCAAACATCAAAAATTTTCGGATTGTTTTTGTATAAAAAATGAAGCGTTACACCATCAGGACGAACAAGTTTATCGTGAATATATTCTTTGTCGGCTGCCCAAGCAAAATCATGAACATTTGGCGCAATAAAATGCCAAGTTAAAGTTGGATTATTTGGGTTTTTGGTCACTTTTTTTCCATCATCTTCATAGCCAAAACCAATTTCGTTGTTGTTTTTTAAATAACCTGTTCCGCCAAGAATGTAGTCTTTGTCAATCGTAATTTTTACATCATAATTTCCCCATACGCCATGAAATTCTCTACCCAAATAAGGCGATGTATTCCATCCTTCGAAATCGAATTCACATAGTTTTGGATACCATTGCGCCATTGAAAACTCAACACCTTCCTTATTATTTCTTCCCGACCGACGAATTTGAACCGGAACTTGACCATCAAAATCAAGTGTAAACGTTGTTTTTTTTCCGGGTAAAATAGGTTTTGAAAGCGTTACTTCTAGTATTGTTCCAACTTCTTTTGTAGTAGTAATTTTTCCATCTTGTTTAAAGTTAGATATTTTTAAATATCCAATTTCATTTGGCTTTAATTTGGCAATTCTACTTTCTTTAATTTCTTTTCCGTCATCGGTTTTTGTTTTAGTAACCATTCTTGCATCGGGATCGACAATGTTTTGGTTTCTAAAGTCCATTTCGCTTCCGGGTTGAAAGGCGTTGTTGAACAAGTGATAAAAGACTTTTTTTAAAGTATCGTTGGAATTATTGGTGTAAACTAACGTTTGTTTTCCTTTATATTGATAGTTTTTGGCATCAACAGAAACCTCCATTTTATAATCGGCTTTTTGTTGCCAGTAAAAATTTATTTGACTGTAAAAATTTGTAAAATTTAAAAGCAACAAAAATGATAAAAATATTTTTTGCATAATTAATGGGTAATTAAAACTTATCTTCTAACAATTTTTTTAAAAAAAGTATTTCTTCCTTTAACGTAATTATATGCTCTTTATCAGCATTGATTATTGTATTTATTGTGTCAACATTATATGAATTAGCGACTTCATTATTATATTGATGACTTATTTTCTGTGTTTTTTCTTCAATCAAATCCGAGACTGTAGTATTTAAAATTTTTGCAATTTGAATTAGTCGAGTTATACTAATTCTTTCATCATACTTTTCAAGTCTAGCGTAGCTAGGCTGTGTCAATCCAAGTTCAAAAGCTAAACTTTCTTGTGAAAAACCTCTTAAATCTCTTAACTTTCTGATTTTTTCTCCTATTTTATTCATTTTTTAAATAATTTATTGCAAATATAAATAAATTCATAAAAATAATGATTAACTTGTTTTTTTAAAACTAATAAATTTGCTTTTTTAAACAATTAAAAAACTTATATTTATGAAAAAATTATTTATGGTTTCAGTTTTGTCATTAATGACTGTTTCATCAACTTTTGCGAATTCTTGGCAAGTTAGAAGTACTTGTCAAAAAAGAGTTAATTTTTTGGGTATATTGACTGTTTACTCAGTTGAAATTACCTATACAGAATATGATTCTTTTGGAGTTGCAACTGGAAATAGTTACACAACATCTTGTACAAAAGATGGTAATTGGGACTGGATTTGGTAAATGTTTAATTGGGCTGTTTACAGCCCTTATTTTTTATTATGTTAAAATTTATTTTTCTTTTATTTTCTTTAATTACCTACTCACAATCTAAGACTGTATATATCATTTCAAAAAACGATAACTTACCTATTCAAGATGTATTAGTCTACAGTGGAAATGATTTATTAGGTAAGTCAAATTCTGATGGTCAAATCAAGATTGACAAAAAAATCAATAAACTTATTTTTGTTATTGAAAATTATGATGATTTAGAATTGAGTTTTGAAGAAATTGAAAAAATTAATTATTTAGTTAAACTCAATCCAATTAAATATATTTCGCTTGATGAGGTCGTTATCAAGAAAACAAATGAAACAGCTGCTTCAATACTTGAAAAAATAAAAGTTTCAAGATTTAATCAAAATCATAAAAATCTTAATTTTTACCAATCAAACATAAGTTTTAAATTCGACTCAACAACTATTTTTTTGTTTAATAATATCATTTTTCTAAATGAAGGATTGGAGATTAATGATGAAAATAAAGTGATTTATAAAGGATTTATAAAAACAATAAATGATAATTTCCAAGAAGGCTTTGAGTTAAAAAGCAATAATTTTGAAATACCAATTTTCGCTGGTGTTTACTGTAGTTTGGGGAGTCAAGAAATAACACCAATATTTGATATTAAATTATATAACTACGAACTACAAGAATCAGAAGACTTTTTTGTATTGAATTTTTTCCCCAAAAAAAGGAATTCAAAGCTACTTTATAATGGTTATTTTATTATAGATAAAAATGATTTTGGGATAATTGAGTTAAATATGTCTCTTGCAAAAAGTCAAAATAACACGTGGTGGACTAATTCATTTGATAAGAAAGATAAATACGAATATAAAATTAAGGATGATACTTTTAAATTCAAATTTAAAAAGATAGATAATAGTTATTTTCTGGAGAGTTCTAGTAGAGTTTTAAATGGGATACAAACAAAAGGAAATCATATTGGCGCAAAACTAGAATGTTCACTCTACAATGAGCAAACTATTAATCAAAATGGCTTAACTTTTAAAAAATACGATTGGATAAATAAAAAATTTAAATAATGAAAAAATATATAATAGGAATTGTAATAGTTATCATTTCTTTTATAATTGTACAAACATTCAGGTTTAATTATAATGGAAGAGACATTAATGAATTTAAATTTTATGATTTAAATCATACTGAGCTCAAACTGCAAGAAGTGTTTGACAGTAAAAATAATAAATTAATTTTATATATTATACCAGATTGTGAAAGTTGTACTGTTAAGTTTCAAAGTATAATCAGGGATAAGAAATATTCAAATTATCAGTTTATAATTATATCCGTTGGATTAAAAAATTTTGATTTTAAAAAATTTTACAATAAAAACTTATCCATGTACAATGTTAGCTTTTTAATAGATTTTAATAACACATTCTATAGAGATTTTGGTCTAGGATTTACGGAAGAATTTCCAACATTAGTAAGTTATAGCTATAGTAATGGTATATTTAAAAAAATCAATTAGTTAAATTTTAAAACTTCATAATTTTTGTTCCATTTTTATATTTAATAGTTTTTTATTTGTTTTTAAACCTCCATTTTATAAACCACTTTTTGTTGCCAATAACTTTTTGATTGACTAAAACAAAGTATAGTTCCAAAAAGAAAAGTTAAAGTTACTTTGTTTTTCATTACAATAACTAGGATTTGATTTTAGGTTTGATAGTTGATTGACTTGAAATTTGTTCTGCCATTTTTAGAGCATTATATGCATTGACAATTTTTCCAGAAACGGATGCTTGCGAAAATTTTCGGCTTTCACCATTTTCTCCTACTTTTACCATCATGTCTATTGGTGTACCCGATTGCATGATGATTTCTTTTACTTGCGAAGCTTTCAAATTTGGGTAATGTGAACGAATTAACGCCGCAACACCAGCTGCATTTGGAGAAGCCATTGATGTTCCTTGCAAGTATTTGTATTTTCCGTTGGGCAAAGTGGCATAAATTTTAACTCCAGGCGCAAAAACATCTACATTTTTAGTCCCATAATTTGAAAAATCTGCGATAATTTTTTCGCCATATTCATAGTTTAAAGCTCCAATTTGCAGAAAATTAGAAACGATTTCGGTGTTTTTATCTTTGGTATCTGTTGGGAAATTTTCTTCTACATCAATATCTTTTCCATCATTTCCAGCGGCATGAACAAACAAAACATCTTTACTTTCGGCATATTTCAATGCTTCCCAAACCCATTCGGCATGAGGCGAAAAATCTTTACCAAAACTCCCATTAATGACTTTTGCACCGTTATCAACAGCATAACGAATGGCTAATGCAATGTCTTTGTCATATTCATCGCCATTTGGAACAGCACGAATTGCCATGATTTCTACATTATTTGCAACGCCATCGCCGCCAATATTGTTATTTCTTTTTTGAGCAATAATTCCAGCAACATGCGTTCCGTGTTCGGTGTTTTCTTTATTGGAACCGTAAACTTTGTTGTTTCCGTATTTTCTGTCGTTGAAATCTTCTGGATTATCGCCAACTACTTTTCTTCCGTCAAACTCTTTGTTCAAGTTGTAATTTAACTTGTCATAGACATGGTTTTTAAATGAAGTTAATTCTTCTCTGAATTTTTCTCCATAATCAGCTGCATAAGACAACATCATCATTTTACTTTGGTACAATTTATATTTTACCGAAGCTACATTTTTCAATTCTTCTAGCGTATAATCTTCTTTTTTTAATTCTTCGCGAATGGTTTTGTCGGCTTCATACAACATGTCAACTGGTTGTTTGTAGCTCATTATTTTCTTGTATTCAGCGGTATGATCGGCTAATGCTTTTTTATATTTTTCTGAACCATCATCGCCTTTTTTCAAAATTCTAGTCATTTCTAGAGTTTCATTATACGAATCGCCTAGAAAATTCCAACCATGAATATCATCGATATAACCGTTTTTGTCGTCATCTTTCTTATTGCCGGCAATTTCTTTTGGATTGGTCCAAATGGCACCTTTTAAATCGGGATGATCTATGTCAGTTCCTGAGTCGATTACGGCAACAATAATTTTTTGTCCTTTTTTGTCTTTCAAAAGTTCGGCATATGCTTTATCAACACTCATTCCAGGAATGGAATCTTTTTCTAAATCGAGATGACTCCAACGTTGAAGTTCAGCTTCAGTTAAAGGCTTTTTTTTGGTATATCGAGTCGTTCCATCCTGTGCAACTACTGATATCGAAAAACTGGCAATAAGCGAATAAAGTATAACTTTCATTTTTTTAAAAAATTTATTGAATGGTTGTAAAAATAATTTCTTTTCCACCAACAAATAAAAGCATTAACAATATTTTAGTATCAAATATTGCGAATTAATCAAAAATATGATAAAGCTACCACATCAGATAATTTATCTCTTTTGATTTTAGTGAATTTTAGAAATGCTTTTATGGGAATAAATACAAACTGGTTTTATATAAACTGCTTTTTAATCACTTTTACAAAATTTCCTGAATTTCAAATCGTTCTTTCAATCGAACACCTTTTTCAGTCATTTCTACCGTAATTATGGGATTGTGAGCGTCGTGTTCCAGCCAAAGAAAGTAGTTGTTTTCAGCAGCAGCAGTTAAAAATTTTGATTTTTCGGGCATTGTTAATAAAGGTCGCGTGTCATAACCCATAACATAAGGCAAAGGTAAATGTCCAGCAGTTGGAATTAAATCCGCGCAAAAAACAATCGTTTTATCTTGATATTGAATATGCGGAATCATCATTTTTTCGGTATGACCATCAACATAAAAAATATCAAATCCTAAATCACAAATTCCAAAATCGTCATTTGGTCTTTTAATGAAGTTCAATTGACCGCTTTCTTGCATTGGAAGAATATTTTCTGAAAGGAATGATGCTTTTTCACGAGCATTTGGTTTTGTTGCCCAATCCCAATGGTTTTCATTAGTCCAAAATTTCGCATTTTTAAAAGCGACTTCATATCCAGTTTTGTCTTTGTTCCAATTTACACTTCCGCCACAATGGTCAAAATGCAAATGCGTCATAAAAACATCAGTTACATCATCACGGTGAAAACCATATTTTGCCAAAGATTTATCAAGAGAGTCATTTCCCCATAGCGAATAATAACCAAAAAATTTCTCTGATTGTTTGTTTCCCATTCCGGTATCAATCAAGATTAATCGGTTTCCGTCTTCTATCAGCATGCAACGTGCTGCAATATCAATAAGATTATTTTCGTCTGCTGGATTGGTTTTATTCCAAATGGTTTTTGGCACAACGCCAAACATCGCTCCGCCGTCAAGCTTGAAATTGCCGGTTTCTATAGGGTAGATTTTCATTTTGTAACTATTTTTTACAAATTTATAGAATAAAATCAATTTTTTCTATTTAGTCATTCGTTATAAAAATGTTAGATTATGTTGCAAAATAGCCAACATGAAGTATCTTTGCAGTTAATTTAGACAAAATCAAAATAGACCATGATACAAGTTTCTGAATCAGCAAGTAAAAAAATCGTTTCTATGATGGAAGAAGACGGTTTCAATGCGGCTACCGATTATGTTCGTGTTGGCGTAAAAAGTGGCGGTTGCTCAGGTTTGTCATATGAATTAAAATTTGACAAAGAAATAGGAGAAAACGATAAAGTTTTTGAAGATAATAATGTGAAAATAGCCGTAGAAAAGAAATCGTTTTTGTATTTAGCAGGAACAATTTTAGAATTTTCTGGCGGATTAAACGGAAAAGGATTTGTTTTTAATAATCCAAACGCAAGCAGAACTTGTGGTTGTGGAGAAAGCTTTTCGTTATAAAACTATGGCAAAATATACTGAAGACGACTTAAAAGTCGAATTAGAAAACAAAGAATACGAATACGGATTTTATACCGAATTAGACTCGGAAACGTTTCCTATTGGGTTAAACGAAGACATTGTTCGTGCGATTTCTAAAAAGAAAGATGAACCGCAATGGATGACCGATTGGCGTATTGAAGCTTTTCGTGCTTGGCAAGAAATGGTGGAACCAGAATGGGCAAATGTTAATTATGAAAAACCCGATTTTCAGGCGATTTCGTATTATTCTGCGCCAAAAAAAGCCGATCCAAACAAAACTCTTGACGATGTTGATCCTGAACTTTTGGCGATGTACAAAAAACTCGGAATTTCTATCGATGAGCAAAAAAAGATGAACAATATCGCTATGGATATTGTAGTCGATTCGGTTTCGGTAGCAACTACTTTCAAGAAAACATTGGCTGAAAAAGGTATTATTTTCATGAGTATTTCTGAAGCAATTCGTGAATATCCAGAATTAGTTCAGAAATATTTAGGAACGGTTGTACCACAAAGAGATAATTTTTATGCAGCTTTAAATTCGGCTGTTTTCTCTGACGGAAGTTTCTGTTATATTCCAAAAGGTGTGAAATGTCCAATGGAATTATCAACGTATTTCCGTATCAATCAAGCAGGAACAGGTCAATTTGAAAGAACACTTCTTATTGCCGACGAAGGAAGTTACGTATCGTATCTTGAAGGTTGTACAGCTCCAAGTCGTGACGAAAATCAATTGCACGCAGCTGTTGTAGAACTTATTGCTTTAGATAATGCCGAAATAAAATATTCAACAGTTCAAAACTGGTATCCAGGAAATAAAGAAGGAAAAGGTGGTGTTTTTAACTTCGTTACCAAAAGAGGAATCTGCGAAAAAAACGCAAAAATCTCATGGACACAAGTAGAAACAGGTTCGGCCGTTACTTGGAAATATCCATCAGTGGTTTTAAAAGGAGATAATTCGATAGGCGAATTTTATTCGATTGCCGTAACCAATAATTTCCAACAAGCGGATACTGGAACTAAAATGGTTCATTTGGGTAAGAATACTAAATCGACTATTATTTCTAAAGGAATTTCGGCAGGAAAATCACAAAACAGTTACAGAGGTTTAGTTAGAATTAGTGCAAATGCAGATAATGCTAGAAACTTCTCCCAATGTGATTCACTTTTAATGGGAAATAATTGCGGTGCGCATACTTTTCCGTATATCGAAAGCAAAAATTCATCAGCCAAAATCGAACACGAAGCAACGACTTCTAAAATCGGTGAAGACCAAGTTTTCTATTGTAACCAACGAGGCATTCCAACCGAAAAAGCTATTGCGTTGATTGTAAACGGTTTCAGTAAAGAAGTTTTAAATAAATTACCAATGGAATTTGCTGTTGAAGCACAAAAATTATTGGAAATTTCGTTAGAAGGTTCGGTAGGATAAAAACTTAAATGAACTTATATTCCCTAAATGGTTTTAAAATAAAAGAATAAAATGTTAAAAATTAGCAACTTACACGCTTCAGTTGAAGACAAAGAAATATTAAAAGGAATTAATCTTGAGATAAACGCAGGAGAAGTTCACGCAATTATGGGACCAAATGGTGCTGGAAAATCAACACTTTCTTCTATCATTGCAGGAAATGAAAATTATGAAGTTTCTGAAGGCGAAATCCTTTTAGAAGGTGAAGATATTTCAGAATTAGCACCAGAAGAACGCGCTCACAAAGGTGTTTTCTTGTCGTTCCAATATCCAGTTGAAATTCCAGGAGTTTCAGTTACCAATTTCATGAAAACGGCAATCAACGAAAGTAGAAAAGCCAACGGAAAAGAAGAAATGCCAGCCAACGAAATGCTGAAATTAATCCGTGAAAAATCGGAATTATTAGAAATTGATCGTAAGTTTTTATCACGTTCGCTAAACGAAGGTTTTTCAGGCGGAGAAAAGAAACGCAATGAGATTTTCCAAATGGCGATGTTAGAACCAAAAATCGCTATTCTAGACGAAACCGATTCAGGTTTGGATATTGATGCACTTCGTATCGTAGCTAATGGCGTTAATAAATTGAAAAACGAAAACAACGCAGTGTTAGTAATCACGCATTACCAACGTTTGTTAGATTATATTATTCCAGATTTTGTTCACGTTTTAATGGACGGAAAAATCGTAAAATCAGGCGGAAAAGAGTTGGCTTACGAATTAGAAGAAAAAGGATACGATTGGATTAAAACTGAATTGAACTAGAAGAGTTTACAGTCTCAGTCACAGTTTACAGAAACTGCGACTGAATACTGCGACTGAATACTGAAAAAATGGATTTAAAAGAAAAATTAGTATCGTCTTTCATGGCATTTGAAGAACAAATCGATGTGACTTCGCAGTTGCATGATGTGCGTACTTCGGCTATAAAAAACTTTGAAAATAAAGGTTTCCCAACCAAAAAAGAGGAAGCATGGAAATATACTTCGTTGAACGCCATCTTAAAAAATGACTTCACCGTTTTTCCAAAACACGAAAATGCTATTGAATTTGCTGAGGTTAAGAAGTATTTCCTTCACGAAATTGACACCTATAAAGTGATTTTTGTGGATGGAAAATTCTCTTCGTTTTTATCATCAACTACACATGATGGATTGGATGTTTGCTTAATGTCATCGGCATTGACCAAACCAAAATACAAAATGGTTATTGACGAGTATTTCAATAAAATTGCTAGTAAAGACGAGACTTTAACTACGTTGAATACCGCTTTCGCAAATGAAGGTGCGTACATTAATGTTCCGAAAAGTAAAGTGGTTGAAAAACCAATTGAAATTATTTATTTCTCGACAGGAGTTGAAAATGCTTTGATGGTGCAACCTCGAAATTTGGTAATTGTAGGTGAAAATGCTCATGTTCAAATCATTGAAAGACATCAATCGTTGAATGAAAATCCCGTGTTGACAAATGCAGTTACTGAGATTTTTGCTCAAAAACGTGCTATCGTTGATTATTACAAAATTCAAAACGATTTGCTAACAGCAAACCTAATTGATAACACCTATATTTCTCAAAAACAAGAAAGTAGAGTTTCGGTTCACACGTTTTCTTTTGGTGGAAACATCACCAGAAATAACTTGAATTTCTATCATTTTGGAGAGAGAATTGATTCTACTTTGAAAGGAATTACCATTATTGGCGACAAGCAACACGTTGATCATTACACACTTGTAAATCACGCAACGCCAAATTGTGAAAGCCATCAAAACTACAAAACCATTCTTGCCGACAGCTCAACAGGAGTTTTCAACGGAAAAATTTACGTAGAAAAAGAAGCTCAAAAAACAGATGCTTTTCAGCAAAACAACAATATTTTAATTGGTGATAAAGCTACAATAAACGCCAAACCACAATTAGAAATTTTCGCCGATGATGTAAAATGTTCACACGGATGCACAATTGGTCAGCTAGACGAAAGCGCCATGTTCTACATGCAACAACGCGGTATTCCAAAGAAAGAAGCTAAAGCACTATTGATGTATGCGTTTTCAAATAGTGTAATAGAAAGCATAAAAATACCTGAATTAAAACAACGAATTACTAAGATTATTGCTAATAAATTGGGTGTTAATTTAGGGTTTGATTTGTAGGGTTTAACCGCAAACACACAAAGAATTCGCAAAGAGCGCAATGATTAAAAAACTTTGCGCTCTTTGCGATTTTTTACTTTGCGCTCTTTGCGGTTAAGCTAGAAACAACTCCACTCAACAAACCATTAAAATCAAATTCAGGGTCTTCTTTTAAACCCATTCTAACAATTACTAAATCGTGACTTGGGAAAATCGCAACCATTTGCCCTTGATAACCGCTTGCATAATACATGTCATTAGGAACATTTGGGAATTTTTTACCAACATTTAACCAAAATTGTGCTCCATATTGTCCATTTGAAGTATTCGTTGGTGTTGACACGTATTTTGCCCAACTTTCATCAAAGATTTGTTCGCCGTTCCAATTGCCTTTGTGTAAATAGAGTAATCCAAATTTTGCCCAATCTCTTGTAGTTGCCCAACCATAAGACGAACCAACAAAATTTCCAGCCATATCGGTTTCTACCAAAGCAGAATTCATACCTATTTTATCAAACAAACTACTGTACCAAAAATCCAGATATTCTTGATGAGTTTTAAACTGTTTTCGCAAAATTCCACTCAATAAATTAGTTGTTCCAGATGAGTAATTCCAGGTTTCATTCGGTTTTCCAACCAATGGTTTGTTGATTTGAGATTGCGTCATGTCTTCTTCAATAAAAAGCATCTTGGTAGCATCACATATTTTAGAATAATTCTCTTCCCATTCTAAACCAGAATTCATGTGAAGTAAATCGTTGATAGTGATGTTCTTGCGCTCGTCATTTTTCCATTCGGCAATTGGAGCTGGTTTTGAAATATCGATTTTGCCTTGTTTTTGAAGAATTCCAAAATAGGTTGCAGTCAAACTTTTAGTCATTGACCAACCTAAAATTCTTGAGTTTTTGTTGAAACCTGTATCGTATTTTTCAGCAATAATTTTGTCTTTATAAATCACAATCACTGAACGTGTTCGCTTGTCTTTTATGCCTTTTTTATCAAAAGCATTAGCAACAGCAGCGTTTAATTTTTCGTAATTTACATTTGAAAAAACGGTGTCTTTGGGTTCGTTGTTTCCATAAGGAAAAGGTAAATCGTTCTGTAATTTGTTTCTTTTCGGAACATTATAAGGTTTTGAAATATCAAAATCATCATTAATTAAAGTTGCACCCAAACCTTCACGATAAATGGCTTTTCGCTCTTTAAATCCGTAAACTTTTGAAGTCACAAATCGTTCTGTATCATTAATTTCGTTGGTTGCCCAGTCTATTTTATCAATGTCATTATCACCTTGTTGGATGGTTTCCAAGGAACGATTGTCTAAAAAATGTCCAGAAGCAACACTTTTAGCAGAGAAACCAGATATTAAGTCAAGTTGTGGATAAATTTCTATTCGAAGATAAACTAAAAGTAATAGGACTAAAACAGCGAATATTTTGAAGAATTTTTTCATGATAAATAGATTTTGATGCAAGTTATAAAAATTGAAACATATAAGGTATTTAAGCACATATAAGAATTTGGTAATTTTATTTCGCTGTACTCAAATTGAAAAATAGTAATAGATTATTACATAAATATGCTTTAACTTAAATGAACTTATATGACTTATATGGTTTGTAAAAACATTCAACAATTATTAACAAACGTTTGATAAAAAACCATTTCAAAATGTGTACTTTTGTATTTAGATTTTTTCTAAATAATTCATGTTAGATATACAAAAAATAAGAGCCGACTTTCCCATACTTACTCAAAAAGTGAATGGGAAACAACTTGTTTACTTTGATAACGGTGCTACTTCGCAAAAACCAAAAGTGGTTATTGATGCCATTACAAAATATTACGAAGAAATAAATGCCAATATTCATCGTGGCGTTCATACCTTAAGTCAATTAGCTACTGATGCTTATGAAGTTTCTCGTGGTAAAATTCAAAATCATATTAACGCTAAATTCCCATATGAAGTAATTTTTACATCTGGAACGACACACTCTATTAATGCGATTGCTAATGGTTTTGCATCGATTTTAAAAGTTGGTGATGAGGTTTTGGTTTCGGCATTAGAACATCATAGTAATATTGTGCCTTGGCAAATGCTTTGTGAAAAAACGGGTGCAAAATTGGTAGTAATTCCAATGAATGATGAAGGTGAATTGATTATTTCAGAATTTGATAAATTACTTTCGGATAAAACTAAAGTGGTTACTGTAAACCATATTTCGAATGCATTGGGAACTTTAAACCCGATAAAATATATTATTGATAAAGCACATGAAGTTGGCGCGGCAGTTTTAATCGATGGCGCACAAGCTGTACCACATTTAAAACCAGATGTTCAAGAATTGGATTGTGATTTTTATGTGTTTTCCGGACATAAAATTTGCGGACCAACAGGTGTTGGCATTTTATACGGAAAAGAAGAATGGCTTAGAAAATTACCTCCATATCAAGGTGGCGGTGAAATGATTGCTACAGTTTCGTTTGAGAAAACTACGTATGCCGATTTGCCACATAAATTTGAAGCAGGAACACCAAATATCGCTGGAGGAATTGTGCTTGGAACCGCAATTGATTATTTGAATGAAATTGGTTTTGAAAACATTCAAGCCTACGAACACGAATTATTAGAATACGGAACAAAAAGACTATTAGAAATTGAAGGTCTGAAAATCTTCGGAACGGCTAAAGAAAAAACATCGGTAATTTCGTTTAATATAGAAGGAATTCATCCGTATGACATTGGTACAATTATTGACAAACTAGGAATAGCAGTACGAACAGGACATCATTGTGCGCAACCGATTATGGATTTTTATCAAATTCCTGGAACAATAAGAGCGAGTTTTGCTTTTTATAATACTAAAGAAGAAATTGATACTTTTGTAGAAGCGGTGAAAAAAGCGAAAATGATGTTGTCTTAAAACTAAGAATATGAAAGCAATAGGAATGATTTTACTAACTATTTTCCTTGGAAAAAGTTGCAGTAACGAAGCTCAAAATGACATTAATAATGCAGTTTTGCAATATTCAGCACATACACGTGGTTTTCATTTGAAGATTATCGTAAACAATCAAACGGCAACCGTTTCCAAAGGAAGAACGCCAGATTCTATGACACAAACTCAGACGAAAATATCAGATAGTGATTGGAAAGAGTTGATTGCATTGTTTGAAAAAACAAATTTGGAAACTTTTCCTGATTTAAAAGATCCAACACAAAAACGCCATTATGATGGTGCAGCAATTGCTGATTTGAAAGTTCGTTATCAGGATAAAAACTTTGAAACGGTAGATTTTGATCATGGTTTTCCACCAGCTGAAATTGAAGGTTTAGTAAATAAAATTGTGGCATTAACCGACGAAAAAGAATGACAATAAAAGAAATACAAGACGAAATTGTTGATGAATTTTCAATGTTTGATGATTGGATGCAACGCTATGAATACATCATCGAACTCGGAAAATCATTGCCATTAATTGACGAACAATATAAAACTGAAGATAACATCATTAAAGGTTGCCAGTCAAAAGTTTGGGTTCATGGTGAGCAAAATGATGATAAAGTAGTTTTTACTGCCGATAGTGATGCGATTTTAACCAAAGGAATAATTGCGATTTTAATTCGTGCTTTTTCCAATCAAAAAGCTTCGGATATTTTGGATGCCAATACTGATTTTATTGACGAAATTGGATTAAAAGAACATTTATCACCAACTCGCGCCAACGGTTTGGTTTCAATGATAAAACAAATAAAAATGTATGCTTTAGCATTTAGTGTAAAAAAAATATGAAATATAAGAGGTTTTTAAGTGTAATGATTTTTTTTTCTTTTTGGAATTGTTTTTCACAGTTGGTTTATGAAAAAATGCCAAAAGATGTTCAAGAAATCCATTTTGTTTATGAACAAAAGTCAAATTATATAATTAATGATGAAGGAGTTTTTGCGGATACTTTATTGTTTCAAATAGACTTTCCGGATACAAAATACATTTTGAAAAAACATCCATCAGACTCCACAGTTATTTGTGGGTTTTCTCCACATAAAGGATTTGGAAATAATAATAGAAAAAAGCTAAAGAGTATCATTTATCATTCCAATGAAACTATAAATGCGATACATTATGTAGTAAGTAAGAAAACAATTTTTAATGTTGTTAGAGGTGATGATGAAACAAAATTGATTTTCAAGAAATATTTTAGAGAACGATTTTATAATTTTGGATATAGGCAAGAATTCGATTTTGTAAAAAAAATTGAGAAAATAACTTATCCTAGAGTGAGTTACGAACATGAATTTAGTAAAATTTCAAAAAAAATTGAATTTATTGAAAGTCAAAATCATGGTTTTTATTCAAGTTCATATGGAGATTTTATAATTAAAAACTTGGTTTTCTTTAACAAAAGATTGCCTAAATTCGTGTCTCCAATATTATTTGTTAATAATGAGTTTGGAATAGAAAAAATAAAAAATATTGATGTTACAATTGAACTAAAATCAGTTTATTATAAATAAATGGAAGAATTTAAAGACGAAATAAATTTAGGAGAAAATGTAGTAAAGGTTTTAAAAGGCATTTATGATCCGGAAATTCCTGTAGACATCTACGAACTTGGATTAATCTATGATGTAATGATTAACGAAGACAACGATGTAAAAGTATTGATGACTTTAACTTCGCCTAATTGTCCAGTTGCCGAAACGTTACCTCGTGAAGTAGAAGAAAAAATCCAAAAAATCGACACCGTTAAATCCTGCGAAGTAGAAATTACTTTCGATCCACCGTGGAGCAAAGATTTAATGAGTGAAGAAGCAAAATTAGAATTAGGAATGCTTTAATTAGTATTCAGTTTCCAGTCACAGTATTCAGATAACTGCGACTGGAAACTGCGACTGAAAACTAAAAAATGGACGAAATCATCAATAAAGTTGCCAATTCATCGCTCGAAGTTTTCGATTTGGAAGATTATTATCCAATCGGAATTCGAACACAAATTGATATTTCCCAATGGCTTTATGAAGGTTTTTTACTTAAAGAAAAAGACTTTCGCGAAGCATTGAAAAATCACGATTGGTCGCAATATCAAAATCATTTAGTTGCCATTCATTGTTCTACCGATGCTATTTTGCCTGCTTGGGCAAGTATTTTAGTAACAACTCATGTTTCTTCGTTTGCCCAAAAAGTGGTTTTAGGAACAATAAATGATTTGGAAACTTCATTATATCAAGAGATTTTATCTAAAATTGATTACACGCAATATCAAGACAAACCCATTATCTTGAAAGGTTGTTCCAAAAAACCTGTTCCAGAAAGCGCTTATATCTTTGCTATTCAAGAACTTCAAAAAGTAGCTAAAAGTGTGATGTATGGCGAAGCTTGTTCGGCAGTTCCATTATTCAAAAAAGCTAAATAACTCCTTTTCAACATAAAATTTTAATTGATTTTATAAACCATTAAGAAGTTAAGGTAATTAAGCACAACAATACTTAATGAAACTTAATTTCTTAATGGTTTTAGTTTTTTACTTTTAATTTTTTGTAAAATGGAACTATTTATTTTAGTTTTTTAAAATCATTGATTTTAAAAAACTAAAATCGAAATCATGTTAAATAATTAGTTGCTAGAAAGTTAGATTTTAATAATATTTTGGTCAAGCCAAATGTATTGTTACCTTTGCACCCGAAAATTTAAAATCTAACAAAATGAAGAAAATTTTACTTTCAATAACATTTTTGTTTGCTAC
>NZ_JACTAC010000029.1 GCF_014486675.1 Flavobacterium macrobrachii | reverse complement strand
TTTCATTTGTTTTATTTTTTTAAGTTATACCTTTAGCCTTTCAAAAAGTATTCCGAATCGGCCAAATTATCTATAAAAGTATGAATTTTTTTTCAAATAAAATAACTATTTTCTTATTTGTTTTAGGTTTATTGACCAGTTGTAAAAAAGAAATAGAATCTCCAGAGCAGAATTTTTTACAAACTCCAGCAGTAAGTTTACAGCCTAAATCATCAACAAATCAGGTTGTTGTCCATGATAATTACACCTTGTCTTACAACGAAAAACATGAACAAGCAGAATGGGTTGCCTATACGTTGAAGCAAAATTATGGAAAGGGAAATAATTTTGACCGTCCATTTTTTATTGAAGATAAGAAAGTAAAAACCCGTTCAGCAGATTGGCGAAACTATAAAAACTCAGGCTATGACAAAGGACATCTTTGTCCAGCTGCCGATATGAAATTTTCCAAAAAAGCTTTTGACGATACTTTTTTTACTTCCAATATTTCTCCACAAAAACACGATTTCAACGAAGGCGTTTGGAACAGATTGGAACAAAAAATTAGATATTGGGCAACAAAATATGGCGAAGTTTATGTAGTAACTGGCGGAGTTTTAACCGATGGATTAAAAACAATTGGTAAAGAAAAAGTTTCGGTTCCAAATTATTTCTACAAAATTGTAGCAACTAAAAATAATGGAAAATTAAAAATGATTGCTTTTTTGGTTCCGCATAAGGAAAGTAAACAGCCGCTTTACACTTTTGTCGTTCCAGTGGATAGTATAGAAAAAATGACTAAAGTTGATTTCTTCCTTCAAGTTGAAGATAAACTTGAAAATCAATTAGAAAGAAATAAGGATTATAAAGATTGGAGTTTTAACTAATTATTTAATCATTTGTTTTCCAAATTTTCTTTTACTCTTTTTAAAATCGTTTCTTCAAAGTTTTCTTTTATTTTTTTATTTTCAAAATAGCCAAAATCATCATTTATCCTTTTCCAGTTTCCGATGTCTAAACCATTATTAATTGATACAAACGCAAATGTTGTCGTGTTTTTACCAGAAGGTCTTGTCCAAGTAAGTATAATTTGTTCCTTGTTTTTATCGTAGAAGTAAAATTTGTGCCAATAATCAGTTTTATTATTTTTTCCATCATTTAAGTCAAATTGTCCATTTCCATTAATTGTTACTTTCGGTACAATTAGTTCTTTATCTGAAGTTTTTAATTTATTTATAACATCAATTACTTTGTGCTCTGGATAATTTAATTCATAATGTTCTGCGAAAGGATAACTTCCAGGAGAAAACATGTAAGCTAGTTTGTATAATAGGAATAGTACACAAAGTACTATTAAAATTATAATTAAACTTTTTCTTGACATAAGTTTTTCCTAATCTTTTTTGACAAAATAACTGGAATTTATCTTTTGAGATTTTTTAAAATTACCATTCATTAACTTTATTGGCATCCATTTTTAGAAAAATAAATAGCAAAATAGTAAAACCCCAAAGGCTAGAACCACCATAAGAAAAGAATGGTAATGGAACACCAATAGTTGGAAAGATTCCAATTACCATGGCGATATTGACAAAAAAGTGAATGAATAAAATTGAAGCTACACAATAGCCATAAATTCTACTGAATTTGGTTTTTTGTCTTTCAGAAAGATAAATAATCCTAATTATTAATCCAACAAAAAGTAAAATTATGAAGATAGAACCAACAAAACCCCATTCTTCGCCAACAGTAGTGAAAATATAATCAGAATGTTGTTCAGGTACAAATCCACCTTTGGTTTGTGTTCCTTCTAGATAGCCTTTTCCAAACCATCCACCTGAACCAATTGCAATTTCAGATTGATTAGTGTTATATCCAACTCCTTTTAAGTCTACTTCCTTACCCAATAAAATATTAAAACGATCTCGGTGGTGCTGTTTAAAAACATTATCAAAAACGTAGTCCACAGAAAAAACATAGCCAGAAATTAAAATCAAAAGTATTCCACTCATCATCCAATTTCGGTCTATTAATCTACTTTTAAAATATATAAATGAAATAACTGCTAATGCAATCAGTATTATTACATAGGGTTCTAAAAGTAAAGCAAAAATAAAGAGTACAATAGCAACAAATCCTGTCCATAAATACCAAGATGGTAAACCTTCTCGATAAAGAACTAAAACTAAAAATGTATAAATAAGAGCACTTCCAGGATCGTTTGGTGCAATTAATAATATAGGCAGAATTATAATCCCTAATGCTTGTATTTGTTTTTGACTCTCTTTTAGATTAACCTGAACATCACTCAAAAATTTTGACAATAATAATGCTGTTGTGGTTTTTGCAAACTCGGCGGGTTGTATACTAAAGGAGCCAAATCCATACCAGTTGGTTTGTCCTTTTACTGTTTTTCCAAATACAAATAATCCTGCAAGTGAAAGAAGACCAAGTACATAAAAAATACTTGAAAATTTTTCATAAAATTTGGCATCAATAGCAAGAATGGTAAAGATTAAAGGAATACTAACCAATATAAATAAGAATTGCTTACCATAAATTTGAGTAACATCAAAAATAGATGTTTCACCTTCAATAGATGAAAGTGAAGAAGAATAAATGTTTAACCATCCCAATATCACCATGATGATGTAAATGGTAACTGTTATCCAGTCTATATTATTTGTTACACTTTGATTTTTCATGCTTATTTTTTATCCAACAATAGGTTGTTCTGTTACTATTGGTTCTTCATCTTCTTTTTTCATTTCAGATTTTGGAAGGATATCAACTTTTGTTTTTAATAAAGTATCTACAACAGGCTTTGCAAGATATTTGTTGTATTCAGGAATTAAACTTCCTTCTAACATTCGTTTTTCTAAATCTTTTCTAGTAATTTTTCGTTTAATGTATTTTTCAATCATTAAGGAAGTAATTGGTCCAGCCCATCTTGCACCCCAATATCCGTTTTCAACAAAAACCGCAATAGCAATTTTTGGATTTTCTCTTGGCGCAAAGGCTACAAAAATAGAGTGATCTTGAAGCTTAACACGTTTGCCGTTGATTTTAGAAAAGTTTTCTGCAGTTCCGGTTTTTCCACAAATCTCAATTCCTTCAACACCTAAACCTCTCGCTGTCCCTAAGTTGTAAACATCATACAATCCATTGATTACAGGTTCAAAATGCTTCCTATCGATAGTAGTAACGTGCTTGGTTCTAAATTTTTTGTCAATTACATCGCCTTTAATCGATTTGATGATGTGTGGCGTGTAA
The DNA here is from genome assembly GCF_014486675.1 of Flavobacterium macrobrachii. GTDB lineage: Bacteria > Bacteroidota > Bacteroidia > Flavobacteriales > Flavobacteriaceae > Flavobacterium > Flavobacterium macrobrachii. The sequence continues at coordinate 33,992 of NZ_JACTAC010000029.1, read as the reverse complement.
TAATATCCTTTGTTGGCAACGGCTGCCATCATATTGGCTAATTGAATTGGCGTCATCAAAACTTCTCCTTGACCAATAGAGTTGGAAACAATCGTTTTACTATCCCAACCCCAACCTGGATACATTTTTTTATAAGTTTTGGATGTTGGAACTTTTCCTTTTCTTCCAGTTGGTAAATCATAACCCATAAATTCGCCTAAACCAAAGCTTTTTAAATGTTTACTCCAAACGTCAACTCCGTCTGATGGTTTCAAATATTTGTTAATGGTTTTCATATAAACACTAGCAAAATAAGTGTTACACGAATTGTAATAACCATTGTGTAATTTCGAAACTCCAGAATCGTGACATTTCATAAATCTTCCACGCGCATAACTAAACCCGTGATGACATACAAAACCCGTTTCGGTATCAATAACGCCTTCTTGAAGCGCAATCAATCCAGTTAATATTTTAAACGGCGAACCTGGCGGATATTCGGCTAATAAACTTCTATCATAAAGTGGTTTTGCAATAGAATCGTTGTATAAAGCTGTGAAATTTTTGGAACGTTTTCGTCCAACTAAAAGTGCTGGATCAAATGACGGCGCACTAACCAAAGCCAAAATTTCTCCTGTTTTAGGTTCGATAGCTACAATTCCGCCACGTTTATTAATCATTAATTCTTCGCCATATTTTTGCAATTCTCCATCAATAGAAAGATGAATATCTTTTCCTTGAACAGCAATCGTATCATATCGACCATCTTTATAAGAACCAATATCTCTATTGTATTTGTCTTTTTGAATGTGTTTTACTCCTTTTACACCTCTTAAAACTTCTTCATAGCTTTGTTCAACACCTTGTTTTCCTATTAAATCACCCGATTTATAGTATTTGTTTTTGTTGATAATGCCTTCGTTTACTTGAGTAATAAACCCAAAAACATTGGCGCCATAATTTACTTGATAATCACGAAGCGAACGTTTTTGAATGTAAAAACCATCAAATTTTCGTTGTTTTTCTTGAAAAGCAGCATATTCGAGTTTGTTTAATTGTGCCAAAAAAACCGATGGTAATCTCGGGCTATATACTTTTGCTTTTTCAATTTTTTTGATAAAATCTTCTTTGGTAATTTGTAGTAAATCACAAAATTCGGTAGTGTCAATTTTCTTAACATCTCTTGGAATTACCATGATGTCATAAGAAGGTTGATTGGCTACCAAGAGTTTCCCGTTTCGGTCATAAATATAACCACGTTCTGGATAATCATATTTGATTTTTATCGCATTATTATCTGATTTCAGTTTAAACGAGTCGTCGATAATTTGCAAATAAAAAATTCGAGCAATAAGTAATAATGCTCCAATAATGATAATAGTTGGGAACAAAGCTTTTCTCATCGTTTACTTGGTTTAATAAGATAAATGATAATAATGCTTGTGATAATAGTGAATAATGTACTTAAAACAGTTCGAACCAAAATGTCTAAAATGGAACTTAGTTTAAAAATTTCAAGTATGAAAAGGGTAAAATGGTGAATTACAACGGCAATTAAAATAAATGAAAAACGTTCAGGAGTTAAGGAGTCATTTAGTTTTACCGTTTGGTATTCATAACTCAATCCAAAAGAAAATTTAAAAATGGCAGGTCTGAAATAGGCTAGAATTAAACAAGCTGCAGCATGAACTCCGCCTGAATTCCAAAACATATCCATAATTAATCCTAGAAAGAAACTCGCAACTAATAATCCTGTTTTGTTTCCGTTTACTGGATAAAGGATGATGAATAAAATATAAGGAAACGGATTGACAAACCCAAACAAATCCATTCGGTTGAAAATTAAAACTTGTGCCAACAGCAACAAGATAAATCGGGCAATATTCATTAGTAATGCGCTATTCATCTTTTTTAATTTTACTTTCTAGTTGAATGATTTCCTCTCGATCTTTGTTTTTAATCACATAAACATAACCTAAGTTAGTCATGTCGTTAAAGAGTTTAACATCTATTACATAATAGTTAGTTTCTTCTTCGATATATACTTTTTCAATGGTTCCAATGCCAATATTCTCTGGAAAAATATGCGATTGTCCACCAGTAACAATGGTATCGCCTTTTCGAACTCCAGCCAATCGCGGAACGTCAATAAGTTGAACAAAGCCAGTACTTTTTCCGTTCCAAACTAAGGAACCAAAATGATTTGACTTTTTAAGCTTAGCATTGATTTGCGATTTAACGTTCAAAATACTGATAACAGTAGCATATCCCGGAGAAACATCATCAACAATCCCGATAATTCCTGCGCTGTTGATTACGCCCATATCTTGTTTGATTCCGTCTTTTGAACCGTTTTGGATGGTAAGGTAATTTTCGTGTCTGCTGTAAGAGTTATGAATTACTTTTGAAATAATTACATCGGTCTTTTTTACTCCTTTTATAGTATCGATTTCAGGAAGTTTTGTTGAATCTTTTGTATTAAAAAGCAATGCTTTCAGTCGAGCATTTTCAAAAGCCAATTCATCATTTTGTGATTTTAAATTGAAATACTCGTTGATGTTATTCACTTTTTGATAAATACCACCAGTTAAGAAGTTGGCCGAACTAATTACTTTACTTTTATGATAGGAATGTGATTGGATAGTTAAACCTAGCGACAATACTAATAGCAATAAAAACAGTAGTCGATAACTGTTTTTAAATAGGAAGCTAAAAATTTGTTGCATAAGTCTTAAAATTATAAATTTCAAATTCCAAATCCCAAAAAAAATAGGAATAGATTATTTTTTGGAATTTGGAATTTGTGTTTTATTTGGTATTTATTTTATAAGTATACTTCTAAACTTTGGTATGTTTTTTAGTGCCATTCCAGTTCCACGAACAACAGCTCTTAACGGATCTTCGGCAATGTAAACAGGTAAATCGGTTTTTTGTGAAATACGTTTGTCTAAACCTCTTAACATCGATCCACCACCAGCAAGATAAATACCTGTGTTATAAATATCGGCAGCTAATTCTGGTGGCGTTTGCGATAACGTTTCCATGATAGCATCTTCAATACGTTGAATGGATTTGTCTAAAGCTTTGGCTATTTCTCTATAAGAAACTTCAACTTGTTTAGGTTTTCCAGTCAATAAATCTCTACCTTGAACTGACATGTCATCTGGTGGAGTTTCTAAATCATCAGTAGCAGCACCAATAGTAATTTTGATTTTTTCAGCAGTACTTTCTCCAACAAATAAATTGTGTTGCGTTCTCATGTAGTAAACAATATCGTTAGTGAAAACATCACCAGCAATTTTTACTGATTTGTCACAAACAATTCCGCCTAATGCAATTACTGCAATTTCGGTTGTTCCACCACCAATATCAACAATCATGTTTCCTTTGGGTTGCATAATATCGATACCAATACCAATTGCCGCAGCCATTGGTTCGTGGATTAAGTAAACTTCTTTACCATTTACACGTTCACAGCTTTCTTTTACTGCACGCATTTCTACTTCAGTAATTCCCGATGGAATACAAACTACCATGCGTAGAGCAGGAGTAAACATCTTTTTCTTCAATGCTGGAATGCTTTTGATGAACATTGAAATCATTTTTTCAGATGCATCAAAGTCAGCAATAACACCATCTTTCAATGGTCGTATGGTTTTTATGTTTTCATGAGTTTTACCTTGCATCATGTTGGCTTCTTTACCAACAGCAATAATCTTTCCTGATATTCTATCCCGAGCTACAATTGACGGACTATCAATTACAACTTTATCGTTGTGAATAATTAGAGTGTTTGCGGTACCAAGGTCGATTGCGATATCCTCGGTCATGAAATCAAAAAATCCCATACTGTTTTTTTGGGTTTAAAACGTTTATATAATTTTTAACGCACAAAGTTAAACAAATTAATGTTTAAAATGACGTGTTCCTGTAAATACCATTGCAACTTTATTTTCGTTGCAAAAATTTATGCTTAATTCATCTTTTATCGAACCACCAGGTTGAATAACAGCTGTAATTCCAGCGTTGTGAGCTAGTTCAACACAATCTGGAAACGGAAAGAAAGCATCGCTTGCCATCACTGCACCTTTTAAATCAAATCCAAAAGTTGTTGCTTTTTCCACAGCTTGTTTTAAAGCGTCAACTCTAGATGTTTGTCCCGTTCCCGATGCTACCAATGTACTATTTTTTGCAAAAACAATCGTATTTGACTTTGTGTTTTTACAAATTTTTGAGGCAAATAATAAATCTTCTATTTCTTGCTCGGTTGGTTTAGTAGTAGTAACGTAATTTAGTTGTGATTTACTGTCGGTGATGTTGTTTCTTTCTTGAACTAAAACACCATTCAAACAAGTTCTCACGTTAGTTTGAGGCAAAGCAACATCATTTTGAACTAAAATAATTCTGTTTTTCTTTTCAGATAAAATAGCAATGGCTTTTTCGTCAAAGCTTGGCGCGATTACTACTTCACAAAAAAGTGAATTGATTTCAGCTGCTGTGGCTTCGTCAATATTTCCATTAGCAATTAAAACGCCACCAAAAGCTGAGGTTGGATCGCAAGCCAATGCCGTTAAATAAGCCTCTTTCATGGTGCTTCTAGTAGCTAATCCACAAGCGTTGTTGTGTTTTAATATTGCAAATGTTGGTTCGTTTTCTTTGAATTCTAAAATCAAATTTACTGCTGCATCAACGTCTAATAAATTGTTGTATGACAATTCTTTTCCGTGTAGTTTGGTAAACATTGCCTCAAAATCACCAAAGAAAAATCCTTTTTGATGTGGATTTTCACCATATCGAAGTACTTGACCATTTTGTTCGCTAATTTTCAGAACCGTTTCTTCCTGATTTTGGTTGAAATAATTAAAAATAGACGCGTCATAATGCGATGACGTATTGAAGGCTTTGGTAGCCAATTTTTTTCTTTGTTCTAACGTTGTATCACCGTTTTGTGTTGAAATCAATTCGAGTAAATAAGCATATTCATTCACCGATGCAACGATAACAGTGTCTTTGAAGTTTTTGGCAGCTGCACGAATTAATGAAATTCCACCAATATCAATTTTTTCAATAATATCAGCTTCGCTTGCGCCTGAAGCAACGGTTTTTTCAAAAGGATATAAATCAACAATAACCAAATCGATTTGTGGAATTTCAAATTCTCGCATTTGTTCAATATCGGTTGGATTATCTTGACGGTTTAGTATTCCTCCAAAGATTTTAGGATGTAATGTTTTTACTCTTCCTCCAAGGATTTCTGGGAATGAAGTTACTTCTTCAACTGGAACTACTGGAATTCCAAGTTTATTGATGAATTCTTCGGTTCCGCCGGTAGAATAAATGGTTACATTTTGTTGGTGTAGTTTTCGAACTACTGGTTCTAAACCTTCTTTTGAAAAGACAGAAATCAGTGCTGATTTGATTGTTTTTGTTGTGCTCATTTTGTAGTTGTGTTTAAGCGCACAAAAGTAGTTTTTTTACCGCCAAATTTCAAACAAGAAGTGTAACAATATTTTATTTTTTGACACCAATAAGAGTATTGATAAAAGATTAGCTAATTAGCTAAATTTTACAGAGATTTACAATTCACAAAAAAAGACACCGATGCTGCTTTATATTCGATTAATTAGAGAAAGTTTTGCTTTTGCTATGAACGCTTTGCGGAACAATAAATTAAGAACCATGCTTTCTCTGCTTGGTGTAACGATTGGTATTTTCTCGATTATTGCGGTACTTGCCGCGGTGGATTCTTTGGATAAAAAAATACAAAGCGATATTAGCGGTTTAGACAATCGTTCAATGTTTTTGTTTAAGTATTGTTTTGGTCCAAGTGATGTTCCTGATTGGAAGATGGATCAGTTTCCTGATGTGACTTATGAAGAATATACTTTTATTAAAAACAATGTAGATGGTGTTGAGAACGTTTGCTTTCAGTATTTTACGGGTAATGAAAATGTAAAGTTTGAGGAGAAAACGGTTAGTTTGGTTAGCGTGAAACCGTGTACGTATGAATTTGTAGATATTGAAAAATTAGAATTTGAGGATGGTCGTTTTTTTAATGAACAAGAGTCAAATTCGGGGAGGAATTGTATTGTAATTGGTCATGAGATTGCTGAAGGATTGTTTGGCACTAGTAATCCGATTAATAAAGAAATTCGATTGTATGGACAGCGATTTGTAGTTATTGGTGTGTTGAAGAAAGTAGGTGAGCGAATGATTAGTTTTGGTTCTAATCCTGATACTACGGTTTATCTTCCTTTGAACAAAGTAAGAACTATGTTTGGCGAGAATAGCAATTGGTTTACTCCAATTATTGTTATAAAACCTAATGAGACTGCTGATTTAGAAGATGTTAAAGGTGAAATTCAACAGAAGTTGCGTTTAAAGCGAGGTTTGAAATATGGTCAAATTGATAACTTTTTTGTCAATATTCTTAAAGGTGCTACTGACCAAATTCAGGCTTTTATTGGGAGTTTGAAAGTTGGTGGATGGATTATTTCGGGGTTTTCATTATTGGTTGGTGGGTTTGGAATTGCTAATATCATGTTTGTTTCGGTGAAGGAGCGAACCAATTTGATTGGGATCCAAAAATCGTTGGGTGCAAAGAATAAGTTTATTTTGTTTCAGTTTCTTTTTGAGGCGATAATTTTGTGTGTTATTGGTGGTGCAATTGGTTTGTTGTTGGTATGGATTATTGCTGTTATATTAACTAATGTGCTTGACTTTGAATTTATTCTTAGTTTTTCAAATATACTTTTGGGAACTAGTTTGGCTGCGGTGATTGGATTGATTTCGGGGATTTTACCTGCGATTTCGGCTTCTAAACTTGATCCTGTTGAGGCGATTAGAAGCGGGATGTAGGTGGAATTTGTATTTTAATTTTATTGTTGATTCAAACAAAAAACACAAAGCAACCGCTTTGTGTTTTTTAGTGTATTGGGATTTATATTGATTTATCTAATTTCTTGATTTAAAATTAAATCGATGTATAGATTGATTTTGTTTTTCAACTCTTTTCTGTGAGCAATGAAGTCAAGGAAACCATGATCCAAAACGAATTCTGCGGTTTGGAAACCTTCTGGTAAATCTTTTCCAGTGGTATCGCGAACAACTCTTGGTCCAGCAAAACCAATCAAAGCACCAGGTTCAGAAATATTAATATCACCAAGCATTGCATAAGAAGCCGTTGTTCCACCAGTGGTTGGATCAGTACACAATGAAATGTATGGAATTTTTGCTTCGGCTAGTTGAGCTAATTTTGCCGAAGTTTTTGCCAATTGCATTAATGATAATGCCGCTTCCATCATTCTCGCTCCACCTGATTTTGAAATCATTACGAAAGGAACGTTGTTTTTGATAGAGTAGTCAATTCCACGTGAAATTTTTTCTCCAACAACTGCACCCATTGAACCGCCGATGAAGGCGAAATCCATACAACAAACTACTAAATCTTTTCCTTTTGATTTTCCAACACCAGTTCTAACAGCATCGTTTAGACCGGTTTTGTTGATAACGTCTTTTAGACGGTCGGAATATTTTTTTGTATCGACGAAGTTTAAAGGATCTTTGGATGTCATTTTTGCATCTAGTTCTTTGAACTCGTTATTGTCGAACAGGATTTCGAAATATTCTTTGCTGCCGATTCTAACATGGAAATCATCTTCGGGGCTAACCCAAAGGTTACGAGCTAATTCATCAGTATCAATAATTTTTCCTGTTGGCGATTTGTACCACAAACCTTTTGGAACGTCTTTTTTATCTTCGGTTGCGGTAGTAATACCTTTTTCTTTTCTTTTAAACCAAGCCATGATTTATTGTATAATGTAAAATGTAAAATTGTATAATGTTTCACTCTTGTTACAGTATACAATTTACAATATACAGTTTTATAATGTGTTTACGTTATTTAAGTCAGCAAATGCCTGTTCTAATCTTTTGTTGAAGGTCATTTCGCCTTCGCGTATCCATTTTCTTGGATCGTAGTGTTTTTTGTTAGGAGAATCATCACCGTCTGGACTTCCAATTTGAGTTTTTAGGTAATCGATTTTTGAAGTCATATAGTCACGAATTCCTTCGGTGAACGCAAATTGTAAGTCGGTATCAATATTCATTTTGATTACGCCATAACCTATTGCTTCTCTGATTTCTTCGATTGTTGAACCTGAACCACCGTGGAAAACAAAGTCAACCGGATTATGACCTGTGTTGAATTTATTTTGAACATAATCTTGAGAGTTTTTCAAGATTTTTGGTGTTAGTTTTACGTTTCCTGGTTTGTATACACCGTGAACGTTTCCAAATGCAGCAGCAATACTAAATTTAGGAGAAACTTTCATTAGTTCTTCATAAGCATAGGCTACTTCTTCTGGTTGTGTGTATAGTTTTGAACTGTCAACGTCTGAGTTGTCAACGCCATCTTCTTCGCCACCTGTAATTCCTAATTCGATTTCTAAAGTCATTCCCATTTTGCTCATTCGAGCTAAATATTCTTTACAGATTTCGATGTTTTCTTCGATTGGTTCTTCTGATAAGTCAATCATGTGGGAAGAAAATAATGGTTTTCCTGTTTCGGCAAAATGTTTTTCGGAAGCATCTAATAAACCATCAATCCATGGTAAAAGATTTTTTGCGCAATGGTCAGTATGAAGAATTACAGTTGCGCCATAAGCTTCTGCTAAAGTATGAACGTGTTTTGCTCCAGCAATTCCACCAAGGATAGCTGCTTTTTGGCCATCGTTTGAAAGACCTTTGCCGGCATTGTAAGCTGCGCCACCATTTGAAAACTGGATGATAACTGGCGCTTTCAGTTTAGCAGCAGTTTCTAAAACGCCATTAATTGTGCTTGAACCTATTACGTTAACCGCAGGAAGTGCAAATCCTTTTTGTTTTGCATAGTTAAAAATTTCTTGCACTTGGTCGCCAGTTGCTACTCCAGGTTTGATATTATGAGCCATTGTTATGTGTTGTTTAAAAGTTAATTTTTAATTAATGGGTTACAAAAATAATAATTTCTAATTTTAGAATGGATAATTTATCCCGATATTTAATACTGATTTGTCAAAGCGCATTTCTTTAAGCCATCTTTGGTTTTCAGGACGGGCAGGATTGTAGGTTTTGAAACCCATATCAATTCTAACGATAAAGAAGTTAAAATCATAACGAAATCCGAAACCTGTTCCAACGGCAATGTTTTTTAATGATTTGAAACCTTCGAAGATGGCTTCTTCGGCGATGGTATTATCTAAAACGTTCCAAATATTACCTATATCGGAGAAAAGCGCACCGTTTAGTTTTTGGAAAATATTAAAGCGATATTCCGCACTTAAAGCAATTTTCATATTGGCTTCATTAAAATCTAGAACGCTACCGCTTGCTCCAGGACCAAGACTATAAGATTGCCAAGCTCTGTTGTCATTTGAACCGCCACCAAAATAACTTCGGGAGAAAGGAATATCGTTAGAATTTCCATATGGAATAGCAATACCAAAGAAGGTTCGCGTTGCAAAAACACTTCGCTTGAATAAACTCCAATGTTTGATGTATTCGAATTCGGTTTTTAGATATTGGGAGAATTCAACATCGAAAATAGTGTTTGCGCCACCTTGATTTTGAAGTTGTTTTGAAGCGCGAGCAATCAAGGAAATTAAGTTTCCAGCTGATTCAAACTTGGCTTTAAAAACATAGAAATCGTTGTCGGTTAAATCGATTTTAGAAGTTTTGGAATAGGCAATATTTGAAGCAAAAATCAAGTTATTTTCGGTTAAACGGGCTTGTCTTTCTAGGATACTTAGTACTGATTTTGCATCGGTTGGAGTAACGCCTAAAGGATTTCCGGCATCAAAAACCTGATTGTAAAAACCTAAAACACCGTCTTCAATGATTAGATTTCCATCTTCATTTATAAATTCTGGATTTACTGGGTAATTTTCAGCAACGTTGTTCAAAGCGTTGTATGACGAACGATAAATATTGAAATAATTGGACGGATTTAAGTTTTTAACGAACTGAATATTAATTAAATCAAGTTTTAAAGTTGTGTTTCTTTTTGGTGTCCAATTATAAGAAAGCGAACTGGTGAAGTTTTGTTTGTCCAGACCTACATTTCGTTGTTTGGCATAACCAACGCTGAACGTAGTGTAAGGAATCATTGTTTTTGGTATGATTTTGTCGGTGTTAAAAGGTAAAAGTAAACGCGGGAAATTAAGACGGGAATCGATACCAATTTCGGAGATGTTGAAGAAGTTGTTATTTGGATTTGCCATGTCGCGTGAGGAACCAATATTTCCTCTAAAACCAATGTCAAAGGTTTCGGCACCATTAAAAACGTTTCGAATGGTTAACGATGTATTTCCTGAGATACCAAAATCTTGAATGTTGGAATGCGTAAAGTCGGTAGAAAAACCAAAAGTATATTTTTTTCTTGGCGTCAAAAAGATATTGGCAATCAATCCGTTTTCGTCATTTTTATCAGGAACATATTGAATTAACGGATAGTTGAAAACCTTTAAATTACTTAGATATTTTGAGGTTACAGCGGTTCTAAAATCAGAGAAATAGTTTCCTTTATTTACAAAAACTCCGTTGGTCAATGACTTTGGTTTGTATTTCAATTTGTCAACACTGTATAATGTAAAGTTATTATATGTTGTACTATCGGTAATTTTTGCGTTAGGATTTGCTGTGTTATGATCGGTGTAGATATTAACTTTATTGATTTTATAAAGTTTAAACCCGATAGAAGTTACGCTGTCTTCGGTTTTAACTCTTTGGTCTTCAATACTAATATTGATGTTTGGACGGTGTTTTTTATTGTTTAGCGTATCGATTACAAAATTGACATAGTTTTTTTGAAAATAGAACGCACCGTTATTTCTAAAATCTTCGGTGATTCGTTTGCTTTCTTCTTCAAAAATATTGGTGTCAAATTGTTGACCTTTAAAAATTAAAGAATTCTTTTTTCTTAATTGGTAAATAGAATCTAGCGGTTTGCTTGGTATTGTAGCATAAATTGAATCTAGAATATAGGGTTTACCTTTGGTAACATTGTATTTTATCTTTACTTTTTTTGGTGCGATGCTATCAATTTTGAAATCGGTTTTAGCGTCAAAATAGCCTTTGTTTTTAAAGTAAGAATTCAGTCTTTTTGCGGAACGTTTTGTGCTCGAAGTGTCAAGCAGAATTGGAGCTTCGCCAGTTTTTTTTAAAAAATTATGAATGCCGCTGTACCAAAACGATTCTCCAAGACGTTTTACTTGTTTTCGAGATAACCATTTGGATTTTCGAGCATATTTTTTGGGATTGTTGATGTATTTTGCTCTGTAAATCGAATCGGTTTTTTCTTTTGCTAAGTTATAGATGTTCAATCGCAGCGGAAAACCAAGCAAAGCTGTGTTTTGTTTTTGATACAATTGATTAAAAACTTCTTCGTTTTTATCTTTTTTATCGTCAACAAGAATAGTGTTATTGGTAAGTAGTTTTTTTCCGTTGGGAACTTTTTTTGTAGAGTTACATCCAACAAAAATGAAGGCTAATAGAATAATAAATGATATTTTTGTGCTGAAAAGTTTCAAAGTTTGCAAAAATTTAATTCAAAAATAAACTATTTATGGTTAGTAAAAACCAAATTAAATGGATAACTAGTCTTCAACTGAAAAAATATCGGTTAGAACATCAACTTTTCATTGCCGAAGGCGTAAAAGTAATTCAAGAATTATTACAATCAAATTTTGTTCTTGAAGATTTATTTGCTACCGAAGAAGTTTTTAATTCGTTTTCGGTTAAAAATAAAACGGTCGTAACCGAAGCTGAGATGAAAAAAATAACAGCATTATCTTCGGCAAGCAGTTGTTTGGCCGTTTTTCAAATGCCAAAAGAGACAAAGAGTTCTAATAAAGGATTAATTGTTGCGCTTGACGACATTCGTGATCCAGGAAATTTAGGAACTATTATCCGATTGTGCGATTGGTTTGGCATTGAGCAAATTATTTGTTCTAAAGAAACGGTTGATGTTTTTAATCCAAAAGTAGTTCAGGCAACAATGGGATCGATTGCTCGTGTTAATATTCAATACTTAGACATCAAAGAATTTATTTTGAATAGTAATTTGCCGATTTTTGGAACTTTTATGGATGGACAAAACATTTACTCCGAAGATTTACCTGCTGATGGAATTATAGTTTTTGGAAATGAAGCCAACGGAATTTCAGCCGAAATAGAAAAATTGGTTACTAATAGAATTGCAATTCCACGTTTTGGAAAATTAAAAAAAACCGAAAGTTTAAATGTAGCAACGGCTACGGCAATTATCTTGAGTGAATTTTGCCGACGATTTTAATGAAACGTAAAATTGATTAAAACTGCTCTAGTTTTCATCGATTCAACATTTCCAGTCCAAGGACTATCTGGATTGTTGTCTCGAATTAACTCGTCATTAAATCCAAAAACACCCCGAATTGACGGCGAAAATTTGAAATATTCAAAGTATAAATCAATTCCAAAACCTATTTCATAGTTTTGTGTCCAAGGTTTTACTCTAAATCGTTGTTGGTAATTATCATCGTCAGATTTTGAATTACTTGAAAGATTTAAAGTGGTAGAAACACCACCAACCAAATAGGGACGAACATTTCCTGTTCTTAACGAAGAGAATTTTAACAATAAAGGAAAGTTTATATAGGTTGCTTTTACTTCGCGAATAGCATCAATATCACTAGTGAAACCTGAATATGTAAGCGTTCTTGATGCATAATATAATCCTGGTTCAAAACGCAAATCGATGTATTCGTGCAAACGGAGATTTCCAACTAAACCAACATTAAAACCAGTTTGACCTTTTACATCAATATCGTTTCCTGGAACTTTATAATCGGTTTTAAAATCAAAACTGCTAAAACCAAGAAAATAACCCCAATGAACACGTTGTCTATCAAAGTTTTCAAGGTTAATAATTGGATCTTTTGAAAAAACACTTTGCCCAAATTGAGCAAAAAATTGAGATGTTATCAGTAGAAATAATATGCAAGTTAGTCTTTTCATTTAGAGAAAATCTTCAAAAATTATTTTTTTGTTGCGGTGTAAATCGTTGCCACTCCAAATGTTTGTGGTAAAGCTACACAATCTATAAACGAAACTTTTCTCAAAATATTGTTTAATTTTTCGCCAAAAGGAAAATTTTCCGCCGAAGTGGAAAGATAACCATAAGCATTTTTATCTTTAGAAAATACTTTTCCAATCAATGGCAAAATCATTTTGGTATAAAAAGAATAACCTTGCTTGTATGGAAATTTAGTAGGAACTGAAGTTTCAAGAATTACAAAAATACCGCCAGGTTTTAAAACACGGTAAATTTCAGCTAAACCTTTTTCTAAAGTTTCAAAATTTCGAATACCAAACGAAACGGTAATGGCATCAAAATAATTATCAGGAAACGGAATGTTCTCGCTGTCGCCAACCACCATTTCTATTTTATCAGAAAGATTTTGAGTGGCTATTTTTTTCTTCCCAACTTCAAGCATTCCAACGGAAAGATCAAGTCCAACAATTTTTTTTGCCGAAGTTGAAGTCATTAAAATAGCTAAATCACCAGTTCCAGTTGCAATATCGAGAATGTTTTCTGGATTTTTTTCAGCGACAAGCGCAACTACTTTTTTTCTCCATTTTACATCAATTCCAAGTGAGATTACTCGGTTTAAATCATCATAATTCCCCGAAATATTATCGAACATTTGGGTTACTTGTTCTTTTTTTCCTAATGATGAATCTCTATATGGAGTTATGTTTTTTGACATTTTACAATTTTTGACAAATATAGCGCATTATTTTATTGCTTGGAAACATAGGATTGAAAACAAAAGTCATAATCGTGTTTTTCGTCTTTTGAATGAAACTCTTCGGATATTAATTCCCATTTTTTAGTATCAATTTCGGGAAAAAAAGTATCGGCTTCAAACGAATGATATACTCGAGTGATTTCTAGTTTATCAGCAAAATCAATAGATTGTTTGTAGATTTCGCCTCCGCCAATGATAAAAATATCTTCATCTTTTGGACAAGCCGCAATGGCTTTTTCTAGACTATCTACAATAATGCAGTTTTCAACTGTGTAGTTTTTTTGTCGAGTGATAATTACATGCGTTCTATTAGGAAGTGGTTTTGGAAAACTTTCAAAAGTTTTTCTTCCCATTATGATGTAATGACCAGTTGTTAAGGCTTTAAATCGTTTAAAATCATTGGGCAAATGCCAAATTAGTTGGTTGTCTTTTCCTAATTCATTATTTATTCCAATGGCAGCTATGGTTATAATCATGGTGTAGTTGATTTAGAATTTTCTAAATCGTTTTTTAGTTGTTCAATTTTTTTGGTTTGTTTGAGCATAAGTTTGTCAATTTGAGCTCTTTCCCAGTTTTTGTTCATAAAGCTGTCGGTGATAAAGACTTTAATTCCGTGAAGTACAAAAAGAAAAATCCAGATGGTAACTGCCCAAAGCCACCAGTTTTTTTCAGGATAAAACGATAGCCAATTGTTTGCAATGAATAAAAAAATACTGCCTAAAAATAAAAGAACAAAGTGAAAATATAAGCGTTTTTTTTGCTTTATTCTGTCTTTGGCATATTCATAAAGTTCGTGCTGTTCTCTGTCCATAAGTCAAAAATTGAGCAATAAATATAGAATATATTTTTAAATTAGTAAAATTTCATTTTAAGATAATTTATTAAGAAAACGATTTCTTAATATGGTATCAAAAATTTATTCGCCTATAATTTGTTGATTCTCTTTAAAAAAGCGTATGATTTTAGTAATTTACTAAAAATGATTGTTATTGTTGAACATAAGAAAAAATGCTGTTACTTTGCTTCAGTAATCTATAAATGAATTAGTTATGTCTATCAAAAAGCAATTTATAAAAACAAAACCAGTATGCAAGGTTACCTTTTCTATTGAAGCAAAAGATGCAAAATTTGCTGCTGTTGTTGGTGATTTTAATAATTGGAACCCAGAAGAAGGTGAATTATCAAAGTTAAAAAACGGAACTTTCAAAGGTCTTTTCGAAGTGCCAAAAGATTCTACATATGAATACAAATATTTAGTTGATGGTTCTTACATCAACGATCCAGAAGCAGACAGTTATGTTTATAATGAATTTGCTGGTTCTGAAAACAGTGTGGTTACTGTATAAGTTTTATTGGTTTTAGTGAAAAATCCGTTGTTTGTTTGTTGCAACGGATTTTTTTAGTCATTATATAAAAAATAATACGCTTCAACATTGTCGAGATAAACTCCGTCAAAACCAGCAACAATTATTTTTTTAGCATAAGAATCGTCATTACCATAAATAATTTTTTGCCAATCTTTGTTCCAATATTCTACCCAGAACTCATTTTCGTAGCCGTCGTATTTTTTCTTTAACCATGATGGATTTCCTAAAGTCCAATCGCGCTTCCAATAGTTTCTATATTTTTCGGCTGCGCCAATATTCATATAGCAAACTACTAGTCGTTTTGCGCCGTTTTTCTTTTGTTTCAATTTGTCGATTTCTTCCTTTTTAAAAAGAACGCCATTGTGATATAAGTCAATGAAAATTAAATCATAATTAGTGTTTGAAATAGCTTCTAGAAATTTTGATTTGCTGTAAAAATTACTGTTGTTTATTAAGTACAAAAAGTTTTTTACTTCTCTCAAAGATGAAATATTGTTGCTGTTTTCGTTGTGAATTTTCTCAGGAATTATCGAATAATGATAGTTTTCTTTGGTTCTAATGAAGCTAACAAAACCTTCGTTTTCATTTTTGTTTTGAGCGTCTTTAATAAAAGTAGTATCGTTTACAAACTCTGAAACTAAAACGGTTTTTTGGTCTTTTATTTTTTGTAAAATACCAATTCGGTATTCGTTTGGTTTAAAAGTTTCGTTGTAAAAAAGCTCTTCAATCCCAAATCCATCAATAGCTTTGAGGTAGTTTTCGTTAAAGCTTTTACTAATATCGCCATTTGTGTATGCTAATTCTTCGCCGTTTTGAGGAATTATAATGAAATTATTGTCAAAGTTTCGAGTGTATTTTGAAATATTAATGACGAAATCTTGCATTTTTTTTGGAGCATCTTTCTGGATAACAACGGCTTGTTTCACACTACTCGAATTACAAGTAAGTCCAAAAATTGTTGCCAATCCGATAACCAAAAAAACGATTTTTTTCATAACTAAACGGCTACTTGACCTTTAATATGTGGATGCGGATCATAATCAACTAAGGTAAAATCTTCAAATTTGAAGTCGAAAATATTTTTCACATCAGGATTTAATATCATTTTTGGCAAAGGTCTTGGTTCGCGAGACAATTGTAATTCTACTTGTTCAAAATGATTGTTATAAATATGTGCATCGCCAAAAGTATGGATGAATTCGCCAACTTGTAAATCACAAACTTGAGCAATCATCATTGTAAATAAAGCATAGGAAGCAATATTGAACGGAACGCCAAGAAAAATATCAGCACTTCGTTGGTATAACTGACAAGACAATTTTCCGTCAGCTACATAAAACTGGAAGAAAGCGTGACATGGAGGCAAAGCTGCTTTTCCATTAGCAACATTTTCTGAAAATGATTTTGAAGTATCAGGAAGAACAGATGGATTCCATGCGGAAACTAGCATTCTGCGGCTATTTGGATTGTTTTTTAGAGTATCAATTAATTCCGTGATTTGGTCAATTTCTTCGCTGTTCCAATTGCGCCATTGATGACCATAAACTGGACCTAAATCGCCGTTTTCATCAGCCCATTCGTCCCAAATTTTAACACCATTTTCTTTTAAATTATTGATATTAGTATCGCCATTTAAAAACCATAATAGTTCATAAATGATTGATTTTAAATGTAGTTTTTTGGTGGTAACCATTGGAAAACCTTCGGCTAAATCAAAACGCATTTGGTAGCCAAAAACACTTTTGGTTCCAGTTCCAGTTCGGTCGCCTTTTTGAGTTCCGTTTTCTAAAACGTGCTTTACTAAATCGTGGTATTGTTTCACTTTGAAGAGGTTTAAAAGGTTAGAAGTTGATGGGTTTAAAAGTTACGATTCTCGTTTAGAAATTTCGTCTCTTATTCTTGCTGCTTTTTCATAATCTTCGTCTTGAACTGCTGACTCTAGTTGAGCGTGCAATTCGGATAGACTTAATTTTGAATAACCTTCGCTTGGTTCTTTTCCTTCGTTGTCTAATCCAAATGTTTCTGGTGTTGAAAGAACGCCATCATCATCGTCGTTTGGATTCTCTAGTTCTGTTGGGTTGTTTAAATAAATTCCAGCTTTGTCTAAAATGTTTTTATAGGTAAAAATTGGTGCGTTGAATCGCAATGCTAATGCAATAGCATCGGAAGTTCGAGCATCAATGATTTCTTCTATTTTGTCTCTTTCGCAAATGATACTGGAATAGAAAACGCCGTCAACCAATTTGTGAATAATCACTTGTTTTACTACGATGTCAAAACGGTCGGCAAAACTTTTGAATAAATCGTGTGTCAATGGTCTTGGCGGTTTGATTTCTTTTTCAAGCGCTATAGCGATTGATTGTGCTTCGAATGCGCCAATAACGATTGGCAGTTTTCTTTCGCCGTCAACTTCGTTTAATATTAAAGCATACGCGCCATTTTGCGTTTGACTGTATGATATTCCTTTTATGGTTAGTTTTACTAAACTCATAGAGATTTTAGATTGTTGAATGTCGATTTATGATTGTTGAATAGTTATGTTTGAAACACTGATTTCTATTCAATTCAGTTGGCAATTTAGCCCTGATAGTAGTGGAAATCCTTTCTTTTTTATCAAAAAAGAAAGATTGCAACGGATAGCAGGAATTGCGACTGCAAAGTAACAAAAAAGTTTCGCTTCTTAAAATAAAAAAAACTACCTAAAAAAATGTTTTTCAGATAGTTTTTCGGGTTAGAGTTAGTTTTATCTTTAGCTGTTGCTTGCTTTGAATTCTTTTAACTTTTGAGTTAACTTTGGAAGAATATCAAATGCATCGCCTATAATTCCATAATCAGCCACTTTAAAAAATGGTGCTTCAGCATCGGAATTGATGACTACTTTTACTTTTGATGAGTTGATTCCAGCGATGTGTTGGATTGCTCCAGAAATTCCTACGGCAATGTATAAATTGGTTGCTACTGGTTTTCCGGTTTGTCCAACGTGTTCGCTATGTGGTCGCCAACCTAAGTCGGAAACTGGTTTTGAACAAGCGGTTGCTGCGCCAAGAACGGTTGCTAATTCTTCTAATATTCCCCAATTTTCTGGACCTTTTAGTCCACGACCGCCAGAAACTACTACGTCTGCATCGGCAATGGTAACTTTTCCTGTTGATTTTTCTACTGATTCTACTTTTACGTTGAAATCTGCATCGTTTAATGTTGGTGTGAAATCTTCTTCAGTTAGTGAAGATGAGCTTTCTACTAATCCGAATGAATTTTTTCCAATAGAAATTACTTTTACATCTGTTGAGATTTCGGTAATATTGAAAGCTTTGTTAGAAAAAGCGGTTCTTTTTACTTGAAATGGTGATGTTGAAACAGGTAATTCAACCACATTGGATGCAAATCCTGCTTCTAATCCTACTGCTACTAATGGCGCAAGATATAAGCTGTCAGTCGTTGAAGAAAGTACGATTACTTTTGCGCCTTCTTTTTGCGCTGCTTGTTTTACAACATCGGCAAACGCTTTAGCATTGAAGTTGTCTAATTTGCTATTAGTTACTTTCAAAACTTTGTTTACACCATAGTTTGATAATTCAGAAACATCTGAAGCGTTTACTGCTACAGCTGTAACTGTTGTTCCTAATGATTCAGCTACTTTTTTTGCATACGATGCTAATTCAAAAGCTACTTTTTTGAATTTTCCATCGGCTGATTCTGCATATATTAATAATGACATTTTTTTAATTTTTAAATGTTAATTATAAATGATTAATTTTTTGAATTTGATTTTTACTGATTAATATTTAATCATTAAAAATTAATCGTTTTACTAGATTACTTTTGCTTCATTGTGTAACGCGCTAACTAATCCGTCTAAATCGTCTGCAGCGAATAATTTTACTGCTGATTTTGGAGCTGGTTTTTCAAATTTTACTGCTTTTGTTTCTACAGAAGCTGTAACTGGTTCAAGAACTGTTAATGCTTTTGTTCTTGCTGTCATGATTCCTCTCATGTTTGGAATACGTAAATCTTTTTCTTCAACAAGACCTTTTTGTCCTCCAATAACTAAAGGAAGTGTAGCAGCTATTACCTCTTTTCCGCCATCGATTTCTCTAGATGCTTTTGCAGAAGTTCCATCGACTTTAAGATCAGTACATGAATTTACAAAATTGTAGTTTAACAGACCTGCAAGCATTCCTGGAACCATTCCACCATTGTAATCTAATGATTCTTTTCCGCAGATTATTAAGTCATAATTTCCAGATTTTACTACTTCGGCTAATTGTTTTGCTACAAAAAAACCATCTGTTGCTGCTGCGTTTACACGTATAGCTTCGTTAGCACCAATGGCTAGAGCTTTTCTCAAAGTTGGTTCAGTATCAGCACCACCAACATTTACCACAGTTACATTTGCACCTTGTTGTTCTTGAAACCAAATCGCTCTTGTTAGTCCAAATTCGTCGTTTGGATTGATAACATACTGAACGCCATTGGTATCGAATTCAGAATCGCCGTTAACAAAATTGATTTTTGAGGTAGTATCAGGCACATGACTAATACAAACTAATATTTTCATATATTTTTGATTAAAAAATTTCTGTCCGTAAAAGTATAAAATATATTTCTAATTTTACTATGCTTGCATACTAATTTTTCAATTTTCAATCGATTTCGTAGTGGATTAGAAATTGGTTTCAGAGAATTTTAAAGTAAAGTCTTGAAATGTGCTGTATTAATTATAGTTTAATTTGTTTTTTTATCACTTTTAATTTTTATTTTTGCGTTTCAAAATTTACAGACAGTAATATAATCATTATATGAGAACGATACAATTTAGAGAAGCAATTGCCGAAGCGATGAGTGAAGAAATGCGTCGCGATGAATCAGTATATTTAATGGGTGAAGAAGTTGCCGAATACAACGGTGCTTACAAAGCTTCCAAAGGAATGTTGGACGAGTTTGGTCCAAAAAGAGTTATCGATACGCCAATTGCTGAACTTGGATTCGCTGGTATTGCCGTTGGTTCTGCTATGAACGGTTGTCGTCCAATTGTTGAATACATGACGTTTAACTTTTCATTAGTTGGAATTGACCAAATTATCAATAATGCTGCTAAAATGCGTCAAATGTCTGCTGGACAATTTCCAATGCCGATGGTTTTTCGTGGACCAACAGCTTCTGCAGGACAATTAGGTGCAACGCATTCACAAGCTTTTGAAAACTGGTTTGCTAATACGCCAGGTTTGAAAGTAGTTGTTCCATCAACTCCTTATGATGCCAAAGGTTTGTTGAAAGCTGCTATTCGTGATAACGATCCTGTTATTTTCATGGAGTCAGAACAAATGTATGGTGATAAAGGTGAAGTTCCAGAAGGTGATTACACTATTCCGTTAGGAGTTGCCGATATTAAAAGAGAAGGAAAAGATGTAACTATCGTTTCTTTTGGAAAAATCATCAAAGAAGCTTTAACAGCTGCTGAAGAATTAGTAAAAGAAGGAATTTCATGCGAAATTATCGATTTGAGAACGGTTCGTCCAATGGATTATGATGCGATTATCAATTCAGTAAAGAAAACAAATCGTTTAGTAGTTTTGGAAGAAGCTTGGCCATTTGCTTCTGTAGCTTCAGAAATTACCTATATGGTTCAAGAAAGAGCGTTTGATCATCTTGATGCACCAATTCAAAGAATTACAACTGCTGATACGCCAGCGCCATATTCGCCAACCTTATTAAAAGAATGGTTGCCTAATTCAAATGATGTGGTAAAGGCAGTGAAAAAAGTTATGTATAGGTAATAAGAAACTTACTATATTTGAAACCACGCTTAGCGTGGTTTTTTTGTGCCTATGAAAAATAGTATTTTAACTTTAGTTTTATTGTTTGCTTCTGTAAGTTTTATGTCTGCTCAAACCAAAGTGAGCGGAATGGTTGTGGACAATACTGATATGCCAATTCCTTATGCCAATGTAGTTTTTAAGGGTTCAAAAATTGGTGTAGTTTCCAATGAAGACGGACGTTTTTATATTGAAGCTCCAGATAATTATGATACTTTATTGGTTTCATTTGTTGGTTTTCCAACCAAAGAAGTAAAGCTAACCAAATCGGTTAGTTATGATTTTAAAATTGTACTAAGCGAAGGAAAAAGCCTGAAAGAAGTTGTGGTTTATGCCGGAAAAACTTCCAAGAAAAACAATCCTGCGTTGGATATTTTGAGAAAAATTTGGGAAAGAAGACGAAAAAATGGATTGAAAATGTTCAAACAATACCAGTATGACAAATATGAAAAGGTAGAATTTGACATGAATACCATCGATAGCGCGATGATGAAAAGTAAAATTTTCAAAGGAATGGAATTTGTTTTCAAGAATGTTGATACTTCGCGAGTAACAGGAAAAACCTATTTGCCAATTTTTATCAACGAATCCATTTCGGAAGTTTATGGTGATAATCAGATTAAGAAAACCAAAGAAATTTTAAAAGCCAATAAAAACTCAGGTTTAGGAAATGGAGATGGTGTAAATACCTTTATCAAAGATTTGTACAACGATTTTGATATTTATGACAACTATTTGAATTTCTTCGATAAAAGTTTTACAAGTCCGTTGTCTCGAACTGGAATAGATGTTTACAACTATGTTTTGGCAGATACCGCAGTTATTGATAATAAACTCTGCTATAATATTGTTTTTTATCCAAGACGTAAAAACGAATTGACTTTTAAAGGTGATTTTTGGGTAAACGATACCACATTTGCCATCAAGAAAATCAATATGGCTGTAACCAAAAGCGCCAATATTAACTGGGTTAAAGATATTTATATCGAACAGGAATTTGAAGTTTTGAACGACTCTGTTTTCTTGCCAACCCGCGATTATATGATGTCGGATTTTGCTTTGAGAAAGAAAGAAGAATCCAAAGGTATTTATGGAAAGCGAACAACCATGTACCAAAATTTCAAATTCAATGAAAAGAAACCTGAGAAATTCTATAAAGAAGAAATCAATTTTATAGACAATTCGGTTTACAACAAAGATGACAATTATTGGAGTGAGAATCGATTTGAGAAATTAAACAAAGACGAACAAGGCATTTATAAAATGCTTGATACGCTGAAAACAGTCAAGAAATTCCAGCGAATGTATAACTTGGTTTCCATTTTAGGAAGTGGTTATGTTGAGTTTAAAAACTTTGATTATGGACCGATTTTCTCAACCTTTGGTTATAATGAAGTCGAAGGTGTTCGAGTTCGCGTTGGTGGTAGAACGTATTTTGGACCGAATGATACTTGGCGTTTGCAAGCTTACACGGCTTATGGATTTGAAGATAATAAATTCAAATATGGTTTTTCAGGGAAATGGATGGTTGATAAGAAAAACAGAATCATTCTTTCGGGAGGAAATCGTCGTGATGTGGAACAAATTGGAGCAAGCTTAACGACTACTAATGATGTTTTAGGGAGAAGTTATGCATCGTCGGGAGTTTTTACCACTGGTGCAAACGGAAAATTGACGAATATTAATTTGACTACCATAGCTGCTGAAATTGAACCTGCTAAAAACTTTACGATGCAATTAGGATTTTCCTATCGAACTTTAGAATCGGCATCAGATACTTTTAGTTTGGATTATTTTAATGATAACACTTTTACTACAACCAATAGCGAAGTAAAACAATCTGAAATCAATCTGCAATTTGAATATACACCAAAAAGAAAAACCATTGGTTATGGTGTAGAACGAAGAGAAGTTGATAGTCCATATAGTCGCTTTTTCATCAATTATAGTCAAGGTTTGAAAGGTTTTATCGATAGTGATTTTGATTATCAAAAAATTCAATTGTATTACAAGCAACCTGTAATTATAGGTGCCATTGGTCGTTCTAATTTTACGGTAGAATTAGGAAAAACATTTGGTCAAATTCCTTTAGGATTGATGAGTGTTGTTCCTGGTAACCAAACTTATTTTATTATTGATAATACGTTTAATAACTTAAATTTCTACGAATTTGTAGCTGATCAATATGCGACTATCAATTGGCAACACAACTTCCAAGGAAAAATATTTGCTAGAATTCCTGGTTTACGAAAATTAAATCTTAGAGAAATTATAGGTGTCAAAGGAGTTTATGGAACGGTTTCCGATGAAAATCAAGCTATCAATGCATCGGGATTAATCTATCAATCACCTGAAAAACCTTATTGGGAATACAGCGCAGGAATTGGAAATATCTTCAAAGTTTTTAGACTAGATTTTGCTTGGCGTGGAAATTACAGAGATGTTCCTGATGGAAATAATTTCACAGTAAAAGGTTCGTTTGGGTTTCATTTCTAGATTATTTTTGGTTTAAAATCCAATTTATATATATCAAACCAGTGCTTTTAATTTAAAAGGCACTGGTTTTTTTATTTTATATTCCTTTGTATAAAGCTTGATAATAAATATGTATAATAAATGAACTAATATTAAATAATATATTGTTTAAATTGTTAAAAAATTGTTATTTTAGCCCGATTTTAAATAAATAAAGATGGATAATTTTATGATTTATTTGCCAATAGTAATGGCAGTTATTGGCTTAGCATTTATGCTATACAAACAAGCTTGGGTTTTAAAACAAGACGCAGGCGATGGTAAGATGAAAGAGATTTCAGATTACATTTATGAAGGCGCATTAGCTTTCTTGAAGGCAGAATACCGATTACTAACTTTCTTCGTAATTGGAGCAAGTATTGCGTTAGCTGGAATTTCTTTTGTAGTTCCAACTACGCACATTTTAATAGTTGTAGCTTTCGTTTTTGGTGCTATATTTTCTGCATTTGCAGGAAACATCGGGATGAAGATTGCTACCAAAACCAACGTAAGAACAACACAAGCGGCAAGAACTAGTTTGCCTCAAGCTTTAAAAGTTTCTTTTGGTGGTGGAACCGTTATGGGATTAGGAGTTGCAGGTCTTGCAGTTCTTGGTTTAACTGGTTTCTTTATTATTTTATTCCAAGTGTTCATGAAAGGAACTTGGACTTCTACAGATGATATGACTATCGTATTAGAAACCTTAGCTGGTTTCTCTCTTGGAGCAGAATCTATTGCTTTGTTTGCTCGTGTTGGTGGTGGAATTTATACTAAAGCTGCCGATGTTGGAGCTGACTTAGTGGGTAAAGTTGAAGCTGGAATTCCAGAAGATGATCCAAGAAACCCTGCTACAATTGCAGATAACGTTGGTGATAACGTAGGTGACGTTGCAGGAATGGGTGCCGATTTATTTGGTTCTTACGTAGCAACAGTTCTTGCAGCAATGGTTCTTGGTAACTATGTTATCAAAGATATGGGCGGAAGTATTCAAGACACTTTTGGCGGAATTGGTCCAATTTTATTGCCAATGTCAATCGCAGGCTTCGGAATTCTATTCTCAATCATCGGAACAATGTTAGTTAAAATTTCAAGTGATGATGCTAAAGAAAAACAAGTTCAAGGTGCATTAAATGTTGGAAACTGGGTTTCTATTGTTTTAACTGCAATTGCTTGTTTTGGTTTGGTTAAATATATGTTGCCAGAAGTAATGCAAATGGAATTCTATGGTGAAGGATTAAAAGAGATTTCTTCGATGAGAGTTTTCTATGCAACAATCGTAGGTTTAGTGGTTGGTGGCGTTATTTCTTCAGTGACTGAATATTATACAGGTTTAGGTACAAAACCAGTTTTGGCAATCGTACAAAAATCATCAACTGGTGCAGGAACTAACGTAATCGCTGGTTTAGCTACAGGTATGATTTCTACTTTCCCAACTGTAATTTTATTTGCTGCTGCAATTTGGGCTTCTTATGCTTTTGCAGGTTTCTATGGTGTGGCTTTGGCTGCTTCGGCAATGATGGCTACAACGGCTATGCAATTAGCAATCGATGCATTTGGACCAATTTCTGATAATGCTGGTGGAATTGCTGAAATGAGTGAATTACCAAAAGAAGTTCGTACTCGTACCGATATTTTAGATTCAGTTGGTAACACAACTGCTGCAACTGGAAAAGGTTTTGCTATTGCTTCGGCTGCATTAACTTCGTTAGCTTTATTTGCTGCTTATGTAACCTTTACAGGAATTGATGGTATTAATATTTTCAAAGCTCCAGTATTAGCGATGCTATTCGTTGGTGGAATGATACCAGTGGTTTTCTCTGCTTTGGCAATGAATTCTGTTGGAAAAGCGGCAATGGATATGGTTTATGAAGTACGTCGTCAGTTTAGAGAAATTCCGGGTATTATGGAAGGAACTGGAAAACCAGAATATGGTAAATGTGTTGAAATTTCTACAAAAGCAGCGTTACGTGAAATGATGTTGCCAGGTATTTTGACTATTGGTTTCCCTATTGCTATTGTACTTTTAGGAAAATTAGTTTATGCTGATAACAACCAACTAATCGCTGAAATGTTAGGTGGTTATATGGCTGGAGTTACGGTTTCTGGTGTACTTTGGGCAGTGTTCCAAAACAATGCTGGTGGTGCATGGGATAATGCTAAAAAATCATTCGAAGCTGGTGTTGAAATCAATGGAGAAATGACATACAAAGGTTCTGATGCTCACAAAGCAGCGGTAACTGGAGATACAGTTGGTGATCCATTTAAAGATACTTCTGGTCCATCGATGAATATTTTAATCAAATTGACTTGTTTAATTGGATTGGTAATTGCTCCAATTTTAGGAGGTCACGAAGCAGGTGCAACTACTACAAAAGCTTCTTGTTGTGTTAAAACAGAACAAAAGTTGGATTGCTCAAAATGTGATACTGCTATGATGGCATCAATGACTAAGGAAGAATGTGCAAAAATGTGTGATGACAACGGTTGTTCTGCTGAGTGCAAAGAAAAATGCATGTCAATGTATGACGAAAACGGAAAATTCAAAGGTGAAGTTGCTACTGAGGAAGTAGAAGTAGTTCAAGAAGTTGATACTTTGAAACAGGAGTAGATTTACACCCTTATATACTTTTATTAAAAATGCCTTTCAAATTTGAAAGGCATTTTTGTTTGGATTAGTATAAATATGGATTACTTATATCATAAGTTTGGTAGGGCTTTCCCATAGCGATGGCATAGGGTTGCTATATCGTTAGTGCGACATAGATGCGACATGGTGTTTCTAGTTCTATCCTTTTTGCAATGCAAATTTGTAAAACTGATGTGAAGGTAATAAAAATAATGTAACTGTTTTGTTTTTTTACTAAAATAGTTGTTAGGAATTTATTCTCTCCTCAATCAAACCTGACAGGTTTTCAAAACCTGTCAGGTTTAAAAAACAAACCTCTTTAAAATCATTTCTAAAGAGGTCTTTTTTTTAGAATTTTTATTTTAAAAAATGGTGGTTGTGCAACAGTTACCTAAACCATCCTAATTTCATGGCAATGTTTACACGCAGTCAAAGCCAATTGTTTTGACACCCTTTTTTCAGCAGTTATACAATACAACTAGTATTCTGCCTTTTTTTTAAAACAAGAAAAGTAGCAAGCAGCTTGTTTTTTACCTAAATTTAGCCATTGCAAATTGTATCTATTTATGTCCAAAAAACTGCTATTATTATCCCTACTGCTGTTTAATCTTTCCTTTGCACAAGAACAGTTGCCTTTAATTCCGCAACCCAAATCAATTTTATTAGGAAAAGGAAGTTGCACTATAACAGCCAAAACCACCATTCAAGCAGCTAAAAATTCGTTTGAAGCCAATTATTTAAAAGAAGTAATCAAAGCACAAACGGGCTTAGATTTAATGATAACTTCTAAAAACAGTTCCAATAGTATTCAGCTTATTTTAAAGTCACCCGATGCTACAAACGTCAATAAAGAACACTATGAACTAAGTAGCTCACGTAATAAAATTGTGATAACCGCCTTTTCAAATCAAGGCATTTTATACGGAATTCAAACACTTTCTCAATTACTTCCACTAGAAAAATCGTCTGAAATTCGAGTTCCTTGGATGAATATATCAGACGAACCCAAATACGCTTGGCGTGGAATGCACCTCGATTGTGCCAGACATTTTTTTCCAAAAGAATTCATCAAAAAATACATTGATTATCTTGCCATGTACAAAATGAATACCTTTCATTGGCATTTAACCGATGACCAAGGTTGGCGCATCGAAATAAAAAAAATACCCAAAACTGACTGAAATTGGCGCTTATCGAAACGGTTCCATGGTAGGTCATTATTCCGACCAAAAGTTTGATGATAAACGCTACGGCGGATTTTATACTCAAGACGATATCAAAGAAATTGTTGCTTATGCAAATCAACGACACATTACTGTAGTTCCAGAAATTGAAATGCCCGGTCATGCCGTGGCAGCATTAGCAGCCTATCCTGAATATTCCTGTACTGGCGGACCATTTGAAGTGGGTAAAATTTGGGGCGTTTTAGACGATGTTTTTTGTCCAAAAGACGAAACCTTCACTTTCCTAGAAAACATTCTGTCCGAGGTTATTGATTTGTTTCCTTCCAAATACATTCATATCGGTGGCGATGAATGTCCAAAAGTACGCTGGAAAGCCTGTCCAAAGTGCCAACAGCGTATGAAAACCGAAAATCTAAAAGACGAACACGAGCTACAGAGTTATTTCATCCAAAGAATTGAAAAATTTGTAAATGCCAAAGGTCGAAAAATCATCGGTTGGGATGAAATCCTCGAAGGCGGATTAGCTCCCAATGCAGCAGTTATGAGCTGGCGCGGAACCGAAGGCGGCATTGCTGCTGCCAAAGAAAAACACTATGTAGTCATGTCGCCAGGTTCACACTGTTATTTTGATCATTATCAAGGCGAACCTAAAAATGAACACATAGCTTTTGGCGGCTATACACCAGTAGAAAAAGTGTACTCTTTTAACCCAACACCAAAAGAATTATCTGCTGATGAAGCACAATACATTCTCGGTGCACAAGCCAATCTCTGGACGGAATATATCGAAACGCCAAGCCATGTTGAGTATATGATTTTCCCAAGAATGTTAGCCTTGTCCGAAGTAGTTTGGGGAACTTCAAATCCAGAGAAATTCGCCGATTTTCAAAACAGAATGATACAACATTTTGATATTTTTGATAAAAAAGGGATCAATTACAGCAAATCAATTTATCAAATCACTACCAAAGTAAAACCTTCAACGAGTGGAAACGGAATTTTATTCGAACTAAAATCTGCCAATAATTCCAACGGAATTCGCTACACCACCGATGGCTCCAATCCAAGTTCAAGTTCAATTCCTTACTCTAATCCAATAGAAATCACCAAAGGGCAAACCCTAAAAGCGGCTTTATTTGAAAACGATAAACAAAAAAGTGCCACCATTGAGCAACGTTTTTATTGGAGCAACGCAGTTGGAAAAAAGATAACATTAGTCCATCAACCCCATGAAAATTATAGTATTGGCGGTGCATTGACGCTAGTGGATGGAATTATTGGAAATCGAAGTAAATTTGGTCGTGATTGGTTAGGTTTTTTAGGCAAAGACTTGAACGCTACTATCGATTTAGGCAAACCAGAAACTATAAATAAAGTCACACTTTGCGTTTTAGAAAGTCAAGGCAGTTGGATTTATTTTCCAAAAAAGATTGAAGTTTTGCTTTCAAATGATGGACAAAATTTTGAAAGCGTTGCCCAGCTCAATTCATCTGAAATTAAAGAGGTAAAAGGCGAAGTTGTATTGGATGTTAAATCAATGAAAGCCCAATATGTAAAAGTAATTGCCACTAATTTAGGTAAAATTCAAGATGGAAATCCTGGCGCAGGTTCTGAGGCTTGGTTGTTTGTTGACGAAATAGGTGTTGAATAAAAAAAGAGTTGAATAGAATTTATAGAAGCACTATATAGTTATAAAAAAAGCGAAGCAAGAAATACCCTTTTATGGTTTGGATTAAACAATATTTCTAATATTTACTTCTACTGATGACTTTTTAAAACGATGAATAAACTCGAAATCGCTTGTTTTAATCTCACTTCAGCTGTAATCGCTCAAGAAAATGGAGCCGACAGAGTAGAACTTTGTGCCGGATTTGAAGTTGGAGGAACATCACCTAGTTTTGAAACGACCCAAAAAGTAAGAGCATTAATTACCATCGATTTGAATGTAATGATTCGACCACGAGGTGGAAATTTCGCCTATACTGATGCCGAATTTGAACAAATGAAACTAGAAATTATAGCATTCAAAAAGCTAAAAGTAAACGGATTTGTATTCGGAATTTTGAATGAAGACAATTCGATAAATACAATTCAAAATGCTGAATTAGTGAATTTAGCCAAACCCTTTCCATGTACTTTTCACCGCGCTTTTGACGAAGTTTCAAATGTATTTCAATCGCTTGAAGAAATTATTGAATGCGGTTTTCAAACCATTTTAACTTCGGGTCAAGCCAAAAATGTAGTTGATGGTGCAAATCAATTAGCAGAATTAGTGTTAAAAGCCAGTAATCGAATAACAATAATGCCTGGCGGAAGTTTACGCGCTGAAAATCTAATGTCTGTTCAAGAAAAAACCAAAGCAACGTTCTATCATTCTTCCGCAATTATAGATGGAAGTGAAACAGCAAATGCAGATGAAATTCGAGCATTAAAATCCATTTTAAAATGAAAAACTAGCTCGGCAAAGAGTTTATAAATGTTAAGAGTAGCTTTAAAATAAACTTAGTAGAGATTCAGGCTTAGTTGTTTGTTGATGAAATTGGTTTTAATTAAAAAATGACCTCTATGGTTGTTTCTTCGTTGTCAGAATTAATTTTAAAAGTTCCGTTTAAAGATTTTGTTCTTTGCTTCATGTTTTTTAAACCAATTCCAAGTTTAATTTTATCAGGATTGAAACCAATCCCATTGTCTGATATGCGAATGGTTATTTTATCTCCAGTTTTTAAGATGAATACAAAACATTTTTCTGCTTTTGAATATTTATTTACATTGTGAAGTGCTTCTTGAATTATTCTGTATATGTGTATTTTACTTTCACTTGTTATTAATGACCAATCTATATATTTATCAATTGATAAACCAAATTCTGTGTGGAATTCATTTTGTTGTGTTTCAACCAAATTAGTTATTGCTTCTTGAAAACTATTGTCTTTGAAAAAAAGATTTTGTTGTAGGTCATGGGATACTTTTCTAATTTCGGCTTCGGCATTAATCAGCTCATTTACCAATTGTTCTTTTTTCTCAACCTGTTCAGGTTGTAATTGCATTAAATTAAATCTGGTGGTGAAAATTCTATTTATAATTCCATCGTGTAATTCCATTGCTATTCTATTTCTTTCATCATTTCTAACGGTTTCATTTAGTTGTTGTTGTTTCATCATTAACTGATAAATTTTTTCATTGCTTTCTTGCTGTTCTTGAATAAAAAGTAATTCTTTATTTTTTATTTTTAGGCGATAGACAATAAATAGAAAGCTCAGAAAAAGGATACCAATTACTGAACTAGTTAAAATATATTTATTCTTTTTAGATAATATTTCGTTGTGCTCTTCTACCTGTTCTGTTTCATAAGCTATTCTGGCAAACTTGTTTCGTGTAGTTCGTTCTATATTTTGAAGACTGTCACTAATCTTAATATATAATTTACTGTAATAATCTTTATTTTGTATATCATTTTCGCTCAATAGTTTCAATGTATTTTTTACATCGTAGCTGCTTTTTATTTTTTTAGCTAAGGCAAATCCTTCTTTAAAAAATTTTAAACTTTTAAGCGTGTCTTTTTTTTGCAAATAGTATTCACCTATGCTCACTTTGCTAGATATTATTCCAGCTGTTATTTGAAGGCTATCGCGAATTTTTAAGGCCTCAGAAAATAGGTTATCTACATTGGTATAATTACCAATCTTCATTTTGGAATATGCCAGATTATTAAGCAACATTGCATATAACTTAGGATAATCTTGTTTGAGGTTTTGTGTTTGCAGTCCTTTATTGTAAAGATTTATAGCAGCTTGATAGTTTTGGGTTTTTTCATATACACGCCCGATATTATTGTACACGGAAGCTTTGGATTGAAATATTTTGTTTTTTGGATAATTGTTTAGTTCCATTTTATCCAACTGATCAAGAGCCATGTTGAAGTATTTCAAAGAAGTTTTATAATTATTTAATTCTTCTAAGGTGATTGCCATTAAATTATATCCTTCGTAAATTAAACGTTCATGATTTGATTTAATTAAAATTTTCAATGCTTTAGCTGTTTCTATTTCACTTTCAGTATAAATACCTGCATCATATAAAATACCTGCTTTATAAAGAGTTAATCTGCCAATATTTAAAGAATCGTTAATTTTTTTATATAATTTTTCAGCTTTTGAATAGTATTCAAAAGCACTGTCTATTTTTGAACTGTTTTCGTAATAATCGCCAATGAAGCATAGTGATTTCGCGATATGCGACGTATCTTTTTTAGCTACAGAAAGCTCAAGTAATTCTCTAGTGGTCTTTAAGTAAGTTTCATTATGGTCTATTTTGAAATACTCTCTTACTACATCAAATAACAGGTTTCTGTTTATTGAGTCATTTTTACTATTTATAAGATTATTGTATAACGTATCTATATATTTTACCTTTTCAGTTTCTCTAATAGTATCAGAATTTATTTTTTTTAAATAATAATCTGCTTGTTGCCATTTTGACTTTTCATTATTGTTTTTACAGGCAATAATTATAAATAAAAAAAAGAATACGTTTAACTTGCTCATCTCGTATTTGAATACATTATTATGCAAATCAAAAATAAGTAAAATAAACCCAAATAAGTTTTAATTTATTTGGGTTGTTGTAATGTAATGCTTAGTTGTTTCCTTTGTCTTTATCTTTTGAGTCTCCACCGCTGTCAATATTGCTGGGATTTGGTGTTGAATTTGCAGAAATTTCACTTGCTGAGGTATTAGTTTCCTCAATACTGTCTGTTGTGCAAGAAGACATTACTGTTGTAATTGTAATGCAGCTCATAAAAAATAGCTTTTTCATAAAAAATAGTTTAAGTATTAGAAATAATTTTTCTAGTAACTTTTGCGAATTGCAGTTACTTTTTTAGAAGAAAAGCTGGGAATTAGCTGTTCTGAATTATTAAGAATGATATTCTCTTTTAGGAGAATGTTTCCCCAAACTCAATAATTATTGTAGAAGCTTCTATTGATTTAGTGTTTCAAATCAAGACAAATTAAGTTTATATGGTTTAGAATTCTGTTGATTTTTAAATGTTTATAGTGATTTTAATCATTCTGATAGTTTTATGTAGAATCTAAGGGGTGAAGTATCCTGTTTTAAAAATGCAAGCCTAATTCATAGTTTTTTGAGAGTTTTAAAATTCTATCTTTCTAATAATAGCCTCAATATTATCTTTGTAATTAAGTGAAAACGGTAATGCCTGATTGTAATTAATGTAGCATTTGGATTGGCTGAAATGAATACGTGAAACGTGGTTGATGTTTACGATATAGCTTTTGTGTATTCTTAAAAAATAAAATGGTAATGTGTTTTCAAAATGCTTCAGTGTTTTATAAGCATTTACTGTTTTACCGTTCATCAATTGAATGTCGGTAGTATTGTTATCTGCTTTTAAATAGACAATGTTTTCTAAATTTACAAATTGGTAATCACTATATGATTTAATGCAAATACTTGAAATCCATTTTTTAGGTGTTCTCTTTTCAAACTTAAAGAGAGCCTTTCCTACTTGATGCATTGATATTGGTTCTGTTAAATATTCTGAAAAACCTGATTGAATTGCTTGTAAAGCAAAATTTGGAGTTTTTGCCAATGCAATAAAGTAAGGTACTGTCTCTATGTATTGGAATAATTCTAGAATTGTTTGAAATACTATTTCACTTTCATTAGCTTTGGTTGGAATTTGTATGAAAACCAACTGAGGTTTTAGTTTTGTAATTTGATTTGCTATTGTTTGGTTATCTTTGACTACACCAGCACAAAAGTAATTTGGGAAGTATTCAAAAAGATTTAGTATTTCTTTTGTTGAGAATTCATTACTATCAATTATTAAAAAGGAGAATTGCATTGGCTTATCAAAATTTAAAGCAAACTAATTTCTCTACTTGATTTTTAAAGCTATAAAAACTGTCTATTTTGTTAAAGTTAATTTATAATTTATGAATGTTCTTATTGTTGACGACCATCCTATGACTGTAGCAGGATATACTGATAGCTTATCTCAAAAGGACTTTTTTGATAAACCTTTTGTTTTTACTAAAGCTTATGATTGTGAAACTGCTTTTGCTGCCATCGAAAAGTGTTCTTTTGAATTGGTTATAGTAGATCAAGGATTACCAAGCTATGAACAAGCGGGAATATTGTCCGGCAGTGATTTGGCTAAATTTATCAGAAAAAAAACATCTAGTTGTAAAGTCATACTAATCACTGCTCATACCGAAGTGATTATTGTATATGATATTGTAAAAAAAATACAGCCAGATGGACTTCTTATCAAGAATGATATAACTCCTGAAAATCTTCCAATTGCTGTAAAAGAGATTCTTGATGGAACTAATTTTAAAAGTCCAACTGTAAAAAAGATAATTCAAGAAGTTTGGAAAAAAGATTTAATGTTTGACGATATTAATCGTCAAATTTTATTGTACTTATCAAAAGGATATAAAATAAAAGATTTAGAAAAAATTGTGTCTCTTTCCATCAGCCCGATACAAAGGCGAATTGCTCAAATGAAGGAAGTTTTTGATGTTAGAGAGGATGGTAGTCTTGTTAAGGAGGCATTTAAGCAGGGATTTTTGTAGCATATTTTAACATTATTGATATTAAAAGCTTCTATTTTGTTAAAGGTAGAGTTGTTGAACTCCACCATTAATGTCTTCTTTATA
>NZ_JACTAC010000028.1 GCF_014486675.1 Flavobacterium macrobrachii | reverse complement strand
TTGAACTGGTAGTTATCCCAACAGTTTACAACTGGTGGTTGTACCGGTTGTGTACCTTGGTTTACCCAGCTACATGAAGTAGTATCGAATTGGAAGTTATCCCAACAGTTTACAACTGGTGGTTGTGCAGGTTGTGTACCATTGTTTACCCAACTACATGAAGTTGTATTGAATTGGAAATTATCCCAACAGTTTACAACTGGTGGTTGTACAGGTTGTGTACCATTGTTTACCCATGAACAGCTCGTTGTGTTGAATTGGAAATTATCCCAACAGTTTACAACTGGTGGTTGTACTGGTTGTATACCATTGTTTACCCATGAACAACTCGTTGTGTTGAATTGGAAATTATCCCAGCAGTTTACAACTGGTGGTTGTACTGGTTGTGTACCTTGGTTTACCCAACTACATGAAGTAGTGTTGAATTGGAAGTTATCCCAACAGTTTACAGCTGGTGGTTGTACTGGCTGAGTACCTGTTACATCCCATACACAAGTTGTTGTATTGAAAGTTGCTGTTTCGTAACAAGCTAATTCCGTTGGTTCTGCTGGCATTGTACCTGTTATATCATATTTACAAGTAGTAGGATTGAAAGTGGCAGTTTCGTAGCAATTTAACTCTGTTGGTGGTGTTGGCATTGTTCCAACTATATCGTATTGACAAGTTGTTGTATTGAAAGTGGCTGTTTCGTAACAAGCTATTGTTGGTGGAGGAGGTATTATTCCACATGTTACATTAATAGTTACAATTGCAGGATCACAATTGACATTATTATTTATGTCACATAAATTATAAATAATTGTATAGGTTCCAATAGGAGTTCCAATAGGAATACTAACTTCTCCATTTATTGTATTAATGAATGGAACAGGATTAGAAGCTAAACCAATAGGAGTTGCTGGAGTTGTGACTGTAATAGTAACTTGAGAAATAGTTGCTGGAATTCCATTTACTGTATCAGGGCCATTGCCATTATTACTTAAAACATTTCCAATATTAGAGTTTCCTGTAGTTCCATTTCCACCATTTAGGGTATCATTTTGTGCAATTATTGGGGGGCATTTAGAAATTGTGAAAGGATAATTACATTGTGCTAAATTGTTTGGTGGAACAGCATAGTATGTTACTATTGAACCAGCCACAAGAGGAATAGGGTTAGCATCTGTAAATTCAATTGAATTTACGGTAACTGGAAACTGATTGTAGAATCTTGATCCAGCTGGGAAGAATGATGCAATTTCAGATGTTCCAACACTAGTGTTTTCGCTACAATACGAAAAACTTCTAGTTGATGAAGTATTTTGACAATTTAGTTGTAGATAATTTGAAGCTTCTATTTTAACTGAAAACGGGTCAGTTAATGGATTATCATTGCATTGTCCGTTCGATTCATATCCGCTAATAAACTTTTTACCTGTAAATGCAAGTCCTGTTGTTGCTCCAATACCACTCATGCCACCTTCAACTAATATTGAATTGTTACAAGTTGTATTGTTTAATATGGTACAATCAGTAGTAGCCTTAAGTTTAAATCTTAGTTTTGCCAATATGGCATTTGGATTTGTTGGTAAAACTAAAGTTCCAAAATCCCAAACTAATGAACCAGTTGCTCCGAGATTAGGCAAGAATGCAATATTATTTGGAGTTGGGTTTGTTTGAGGGCTAAATATGTTTCCAACTGCACTACCAGCTACATATGTTGCGTTGAAAGGTATAGGAAAAGTAACTTTGAAGTTATTAATTGCTTCAAAGCCTAGATTTTTAATTTCAACACTAAACTCACCTTCTTGTCCAGGTTCAAGAGTGTAAGGAACAACAGGTGGATTGTTATTTAATGACACAAGAGATACTATTCCTTCGGATTCAGGTATGAAGGCATCAATTGACATAGCAATTGTAGAGATAGAAAAGGTGTCAGAAGTTGTACCATATCTGAAATTTGTAGAAGTTTGATTATTTCCTATTATAGTGTTTCCTGAATTAGGAATGTTAAACATAGCTACATCAATACCTGTGTTGTTTACTAAATTCGGATTTCTTGTACCACCAGTATTAATTGAGGAATTAAAGAAGTTCGAAGTTGAATTTCCAGAATGGCTTAAATTAGTATAATTATTAGTGTTAAGGTTTCTAATTCTGATATAGTCGCCAGAAAAACCGATGTCACCTTCACTTGCTATTAATCCTAACTTCATTCCCACGTTGCCAGTTTGAACAGTATTGAATCCTGAAACAGGTAAATCATAACCACTTGTATTTGTAGAAGCTACATAGGCATATCCGTCGAATATAGTTACATCTCTCCAATTCATTTTTGTGTTTTCATAAATAACTATCATTCCCCAACCACCTGAAAATCCGGTTCCACCTATGTTACCTTCAAGTAGCGCCATGTCAGCAACTGTATATTGTCCAAGACCACCAGTAACAGCAGATTTGACATAGTCGGTGATTTCAGCATAAGCGGAAAAAATATTATCATCAGTCCCAGAAGGATAATAAATGTCATTAGCAGCTGCAATAATTTGTGTGTACGATGAGGCGCCTGGTCCTTTTAATGAGACAATTCTTTTATTAAATGTTTTGGTAACATTAGTTGTAACTGATGCTAAACCTGAAACATTAACATTAGCATTTGAATTGTTTTGTGTATTTATGGCAGTTTCATTAGTACCTCCATTACGAATTAAATTATTTATGGTTATTGTTACTGTTCCATCGGTTATAGCATATGGTGTAGTAAGGTTCGCTTGAGTATTTCCAGCATCTACACTAACTGGAATATTAGTTTCAGTTCCCCCATTAATGGATAGAGTTACTCTATTTATTTCTGAACTGTTGTAAAATCTAAATGCATAGGTTTGTCCATTACCTGAAAAAGTATATATTGGATAAAAATTATTACTAGTACCACCAGTTGTTACAGATAAAGTATAATTTGTTGAATAAATAGGGCTTGTGCTTGCAATATTTTGATTGTGAACAATATTTAAATCATTATTTACGGGTTGAGGAGACGCAACTCCTTTGGTTACATCAAAAGTTGCATTAGGGGAAGATCTACCTGTCCAATACAAACCAGCATAAACAATATTAGAACATGCTGGAATAGCTCCATTTTCAGTAGAAAAAACTAAAGTTGAAGAAGAGGAGTTAAATGTATTTGAATCACCATCTGTATCAACATAAATCATAAACTGACCATTGTTGTTGGTCGTTGGACTATAGTTTTGAGGTGTCAAACAAGTATTTCCCAGCATGGTAAAGTCACCTTTGAGATTATAAATCTTTTTGTTAGGAGTATATTGTGAGGTTCTTTGAGTAAAAGCTTTTCTTATTTGTGCATCTACAGTATTGGAAATTCCTAATAGAATTAACAATAAAACAGCAATGCTTTTAAGCTTTTTTACGACTGAATTAAAGTATAGATTTTTCATATATTCTTTTTTTGTCTCAATTATTAATTAGTGTCTCCTTTTTCTACGTTAAAGAAAACACTATATTGATCATTACTTCCTACTATCATGTTTGCAATAGCTTGTGCAGTAGTATCAAAACTTGAAATAATGTAAATATATTTTAAGTTCTTAAAGCTTGAAAACAATTCCAAGCTAATAGTGGAATTCAATTGATTTGTATTTTCTAATTTGATAATGATAATTTCAATATTATTTTTTAAAGAAATAACATTGTTTAAATTACTTAATGAATTAAGATCTGTAAATAGGTTTTTTGGTTTTTCACCATATATTTTTTCAACACCCGAAAAATAATAGATAGAAGGTTGAGTATTGTATATTAAATTTTTAACGTTCTGAATATTCAATAAAGCCACAGCTGATTGATTTGCGTTATTTTGCAAACCATTTACTGGAACTAAGAAATCATCAATAGCTTTAACATTTAAAGATGTAGGAGAAGTTATATTTATAGTTGAATTTTGAGATAAAATGGTAACACTATAAAATGTAATCAATAGGATGATAATAGTATTTGTTTTCATACAATTAGATTTAGTAGAATAAATATTTAAGAAAATTTAAATCAGGGCTCGAATTGAGGATGTAGGCATAATGAAGTTATAATATTTTGGGTTATACTATATTAGTGTAAAACTATACACTATGTTTATAAATTCATCATTTTTTCTACAAACAACACGAAAACTCGTTAAGATGTCAATTTTCTTTCAAATATTATATTTATATTACATAATTTTACTTTTTTTATTCACTTTTTGACAAGAGATTTTATGTTTTTTTGAGTTTAACTTGTCATTTTACAAAACTTTTAAAGTTCGAAAGTAAGAATTACTAATTAATCTATCAAAAAAAATATCGATAAAATGCATTATTTTATAGATAAAGTGTGTTATTTATTATTTTTATAGTATAAAGTATTACAAAAATTATTAACAATGAATTGTTTTTTTAAAATTACAAACTATACGCTATATTTATTTGATTTTTTTATAAATCTATTCTTTATATGTTTTTGAAATAATTTTTAGAGCCATAATTTAACTATCATGCATTTTGTTTTAAAAATCACTTTAATTATACTTCCATTTTTAATTATAATAGTTTAAATTTATACATTAAATAACTTTGAAGAATTATATTCATGAAACAATTAATGCTAGTTAGACATGCCAAATCTAGTTGGGATGCACCACTTCGGGATTTTGATAGACCATTGACCAGTAAAGGAATACATGATGCGCATATGGTATCATCGGACCTTAGCAAACACATTCCAAAAATGTATTTACTTTGGAGTAGTCCTGCTAAGCGAGCAACAGAGACCGCTGTAATTTTTGCCCAAAATTTATCCTATCCTATAGAAAATATTGATTTTAAAGAAGAATTATACACTTTTGATGGAAAAAGACTTGAGGAAATTATAAAGTCTTGCCCAGATGATTATGATAATTTAATAGTTTTTGGACATAATGAGGCCATTACAAATTTTGTCAATAAATTTGGGAACATTTTTGTTGACAATGTTCCCACTTCCGGTTTTGTAAAGATTACTTTTGAAACAAATTCATGGAAAAACTTGTCTAACGGAAAAACTACCAAAGTGATTTTTCCAAAAGAGATTTAAAAACAATGAACGAAGAAAAGAAATACAGATATATAGATAGAGAAAAAAGTTGGTTAGCTTTTAACGCCAGAGTGCTTCAAGAAGCTGCCGATGAAGCTGTTCCATTACTTGAAAGATTACGTTTTTTAGGAATTTTTTCCAATAATTTAGACGAATTTTTTAGAGTGCGTTTTGCTGCCGTTAGAAGGTTAGCATTAAGTGGAAAATCAGGTGAAAAAGTTCTTGGTGGAATTTCTGCACAACAACTTGTTAAAGACATTACCGAAATTGTAATCAAGCAACAATCCGAAAGTTTAAAAGTTCTAAAAGTAATCGAAGAACAACTTGAAAAGGAAAATATTATCATTCTAAACGAAACCCAAGTCGATGCTGATCAAGCCGAATTTATTAAAGACTATTTTATTCAAACGGTTAGTCCTGAATTGGTTACGATTATATTAAACGATTTGGCAGAATTTCCTTTGCTGAAAGATACATCAGGTTATTTGGCTATTAAATTGGTAATGAAAAACCATGAAGAAAAGACTTCTGTATTGAATGTTTTAAAAAAGCCAAAAAAAGAAATCCGTTATGCTTTAATTGAAATTCCTAGAACTTTTAACCGAATTTTAGTTCTTCCTACCAAAAACGGAAAGCAATACATCATGCTGCTTGACGACGTTATTAGGTTCAATCTCAACAGTATTTTCAATATTTTTGAATACGAAAGCATTTCAGCTCACATGATAAAAATTACTCGCGATGCGCAGCTCGATATCGATAGCGACATGAGTAAAAGTATGCTCGAAAAAATTGCAACTTCGGTAAAAGAAAGACGAATTGGTGAACCTGTTAGATTTGTGTACGATACCGAAATTGAAAAAGATACATTGAAATTCTTTTTAACTAAAATGAATATTGATGCAACTGATAGTATCATTCCTGGCGGAAGATATCACAATCGCCGTGATTATATGGCATTTCCAAATTTAGGAAGATTTGATTTATTGTATCAGCCAAAAGTTCCGTTGCCAGTAGAAGGACTTTCGCTCGATGGAAGTATTTTGAGTAAAATTGCTAAAAAAGATTATTTAGTCAATACGCCATATCAATCCTATTCGTATCTGATTAAATTTCTTAGAGAAGCAGCTTTGGATCCAAAAGTTACAGCTATAAAAATTACGTTATATCGATTGGCAAAAAATTCGCAAATCATTAGTTCGTTAATTAATGCTGCTAAAAACGGAAAAAAAGTTACGGTTCAAATCGAATTGCAAGCGCGTTTTGATGAAGCCAGTAATATTTCCTATGCCGAAGTAATGCAACAAGAAGGAATTGAACTTATTTTTGGTATTAAAGGATTGAAAGTTCACAGTAAAATTTGTGTCATCGAGCGAATAGAAAATACCAAAATAAAACGATACGGATTCATTTCTACTGGAAATTTCAACGAATCAACGGCTAAAATTTATACCGATATAACACTATTTACAAGTCATCAGCAAATATTGAAAGATGTAAACAAGATTTTTGGCTTTTTTGATGTTAATTATAGAATTCATCGTTACAAACATCTAATTGTTTCACCACATTATACTCGTTCAAAAATGAGTAAACTAATTGATAGAGAAATTATTAATGCTCAAATGGGACGAAATGCTTACATACATTTAAAAATGAACAGCTTGTCTGATTTTCAAATTATTGATAAATTATATGATGCCAGTAATGCAGGTGTAAAAATTAAATTGCAAGTCAGAGGAATTTGTTCGTTAATTCCTGGCGTAAAAGGAATGAGCGAAAACATCGAAGCCATAAGCATCGTGGATAATTTCCTTGAACATACGCGTTCGTTTATTTTTTGTAACAACGATAAACCCGAAGTTTTTATTTCTTCCGCCGATTTTATGACACGAAATCTTGATGGTAGAGTAGAAGTAACTTGTCCAATATATGACGAAGATTGTAAAAAACAAATCATCGAAATCTTTAATGTAGGTTGGAAAGGAAATGTAAAAGCACGTTTTCATTCAGAAAAATTGGATAATATCTATCGAAAACGAGAAAAAAATGAGCCAATTTTTAGAGCACAATTTGAAACCTATAATTATTTTTTAAATCAAAATAAGGAATTGCTAAATTCCAATTGTCCAATTCCAAACCAAGACTAGTTAATGATTACTATAAAAAAATATGCAGCTATCGATATTGGTTCCAATGCCATGCGAATGCTTATATCTAATATTGTAGAGCAAGAAGGAAAAGAAACTCAGTTTAACAAAAGTGCTTTAATTCGTGTGCCAATTCGTCTTGGACAAGATGCATTTACAGTTGGCGAAATATCCGAAGAAAACATCGACCGAATGATTGATGCCATGAAAGCTTTCAAGTTATTGATGAAAGTGTATAAAGTCGAAAAATACAAAGCCTGCGCAACATCTGCAATGCGCGAAGCTTATAATGGAAAAGAAGTAGCCAATACAATTTTGGAAAAAGCCGAAATTGAAATTGATATAATCGATGGAAAAAACGAAGCTGCAATTATTGCTTCATCCGATTTGCATCATTTTATAAAAACCGACCAAACCTATTTGTATGTTGATGTTGGCGGCGGAAGTACCGAGTTTTCTCTTTTTGATAACGGAAAAATGATAGCTTCTAAATCGTTCAAAAACGGAACCGTTCGTTTATTGAATAATATGGTAAACGATGTCGTTTGGGAAGAAATCGAAAAATGGATAAAACTACATACGGCAGAATATGAAAATGTAATCCTGATTGGTTCTGGCGGAAATATTAATAAAATTTTTAAACTTTCTGGAAAAATGCAAGATCAAGCGTTATCATATATGTATCTGAATTCGCAATATCAATATCTGAATTCATTGACTTATGACCAACGTATTGCCGAAATGGGTTTAAACACTGACCGAGCTGACGTAATTATTCCCGCAATTAGAATTTATCTAAATGCCATGAAATGGAGTAAAGCCACTAAAATTTATGTGCCAAAAATTGGTCTTTCCGATGGAATTGTAAAAGCAATGTATCAGGGAATTATTTAATTTTTGACTAAAGAATTGCGATTTTTGATTTAAGATTTCCACCTTTGTCAAAGTTCCAAACTTTGACAAAGGTTATCAAGAAAAGTAATAAAGTGATTTTATGAATATTATTAATGAAATATTGGAAGAAGATGGATTTTATCATATCTACAGCAGAGGAATAAACGGATGTCAAATATTTGATAATGAAGAGAATTATCTGTTTTTCTTGTCAAAATTTTTAAAGTATCTATTAGACTACGTTGATGTTTATGCCTATTGTTTGATGCCCAATCATTTTCATTTTTTAATAAAAGTAAAAAGTTCAGTAATAAATAACAGAATTGATAATCCTAATTTGAAAGGATTACATTCCTCAGCATCGATAGTAAGTAAACAATTTGGAAAATTTATCAGTTCATATACACAATCGTATAATAAACTGAATAATCGTCATGGAGCATTATTAGAGTCTCCGTTTAAAAGAATTCAGGTTAAAAATGAAGAATATTTGAAAAATTTAGTTTTATATATTCATTTAAATCCTAAAGATTATAAAAGTTACAAATTTTCATCTTATTTAGGAATGATTTCCGTTTCAAAAACTAATCTAAAAAGAGAGGAAATCATAGAAATATTTGAAGACGTTGAGAATTTTATTTACTTACATGAAAATCCTCCAAAATTTGACTTTAAATTTTAATCTATAAACTTTCCATCTTTGTCAAAGTTCGAAACTTTGACAAAGGTTTTGGAGAACTATTCGATTTTATGAGCTAAACATCCAAATCAAACATCTTTCTTAATAAATCAAGATTAGGATTTATTTCTCTCAATCTGTTGTATTTATCCTGAGGTGTAAATGCTTTTTTAACTACAATACTTTCGTTTACTCTGGCTTCAATCGTAATTTCGTGATTGTGAAGTTTACCACGAAGATAACCCAATAAATCTGGTCGTTCTTTTTCAAAATCAATCTTCGAACTCTCGTTTGGTAATTCGTGGATGATTTTTGTTCCTTCCAGTTTTGGATCGTTGATGGTTAACAATGAAGCAATAATGCGATAACCTTTGTCTTCCATTCGCTGTGCATATTTCATCCATTGTTCTAGCATTTCGGTTTCGGTAAAAGCTTCGCTTGGCAAATGAACCGTTTCTTTCACTACCGATTTTTGTGCTTCAGCAATTTCTTTTTTCGCACGAATGCTAGCTAACGATAACGCGGAAACTTTAGTTGGTGATAGTTCTGAGTTTTGAGTTTCGGGTTTCGGGTTTTTATTTAGTTGTAGATTATCATCAGTTAAATTTTGAACAGTTTTCGGTTCTTCAACTTCTAACTTCTGACTTCCAGCTTCTAACTTCTGATTTCTAACTTCTAACTTCTGACTTCTAACTTCTGACTTCTGACTTCCAGCTTCAACTATGGAATAACCTGAATTTCTGTAATACGTTGGCGGAATTATGAAATTAGCTTTTTTTTTTCTCCGTCAAAGTTGACAGAGCACAATTGCATCAAGCAAAGTTCAACCAGCAAGCGTTGATTTTGACTTACTTTATATTTTAAATCACAATCATTTGCTAAATCAATTCCTTTTAATAAAAATTCTGAAGAGGCTTTTTTGGCTTGTTCAAAATACAATCGTTGTGCTTGTTCGCCAACTTCCAATAAGGAAAGTGTCGCTGGATTTTTAGCCACTAAAACATCTCTAAAATGCGAAGCCAATCCAGCAATAAAATGATGTCCGTCGAATCCTTTTGCCAAAATTTCATTGTAAGCCAATAAAACTTCGGGAATATTATTTTCCAAAATCAAATCGGTTACTCGAGTATAGGTTTCATAATCAAGAACGTTCAAATTCTCAGTTACGGCTTGACGCGTTAGATTATTTCCGCAATAAGAAACTACTCGGTCAAAAATGGATAAAGCATCACGCATTGCACCATCGGCTTTTTGCGCA
Source organism: Flavobacterium macrobrachii (assembly GCF_014486675.1). Lineage (GTDB taxonomy): Bacteria > Bacteroidota > Bacteroidia > Flavobacteriales > Flavobacteriaceae > Flavobacterium > Flavobacterium macrobrachii. Next base: position 27,923 of record NZ_JACTAC010000028.1, on the reverse strand, counting down.
ATAATATGCAAAGCATCGTCTTCAAATGCAACACCTTGACTTTTAGCAACTTCAGCTAAATGTTCTTTAGCGTCTTTTACTGTAATTCGTTTAAAATCAAAAATCTGACAACGTGATAAAATAGTTGGAATGATTTTATGTTTCTCGGTCGTTGCCAAAATAAAAATGGCATGTTTTGGTGGTTCTTCCAATGTTTTTAGGAAAGCATTAAATGCCGCCGATGACAACATGTGAACCTCGTCAATAATATACACTTTGTATTGTCCGGTTTGTGGCGGAATTCGAACTTGGTCAATCAAATTTCTAATATCATCAACCGAATTATTGGAAGCCGCATCAAGCTCAAAAACGTTGAATGCAAAATCTTCAAATGGATCGTCATATCCAGGTTGATTGATTTTTCGAGCCAAAATCCTCGCACAAGTTGTTTTTCCAACACCTCTTGGACCAGTAAATAATAGGGCAGAAGCTAAGTGATTATTTTCTATAGCATTCAGCAACGTATTGGTAATCGCTTGTTGTCCAACAACGTCTTTAAACGTTTGCGGACGATACTTTCGAGCTGATACTACAAATTGTTCCATTAGCAAATTATTGGATTACAAATATAGGTTTTGAAATATCAAATATCAAATATTAGATATCAAATATTTTAAATGACTAAAAATTTTAAATCTAATATCTAATATCTAAAATCTAATATTCTACATTTGCACCGCAGACCGCCTTATCGTCTCAATTTATTGAGGAGGAAAGTCCGGACACCAAAGAGTAGCATAGCGGATAACATCCGTCAATTCAAGAAATTGAATTAGGACAAGTGCAACAGAAAGCAGGTACAGTTCGGCTGTAGTGAAACCAGGTAAACTCTATGCGGTGAAATTCCAAGTATATCGGCATTTAAGGATTACTCGTCCGTTGTCGAAGGGTAGGAAGATTGATTCCGTGAGTAATTGCGGAACTAGATAAATGATAAGGGTTCGTTTCGGCGAATACAGAATCCGGCTTACAGGTCTGCTTTTTTTGTTTTAAACTCCAAACCAATATTTCGAATACTTTCTATCGAAATAGTTTTATCGTCAGCGAAATATTTTCTTAATTTACTTATGTAAACGTCCATACTTCGTCCAGAGAAATAATCTTCATTATTCCAAACGGAGCGCAACACTTCTTCTCGTTTTAGCAACTGATTTCTATTTTCAAATAAGAATGTGAGCAAAGCTGCTTCTTTCTCCGTGAGTTGTTGTTTGCTGTTTTCGGTTCTTAATTCCAAACGTTTGGTATCAAAAAGAAATAAACCAATTTGAATGTCATTTTGAATTACGTCCAATGGTTTTTGTCGTGAAGTTCGTTTTAAAATATTAGTCAAACGCAAAACCAATTCATCGGCTTCAAATGGTTTTACGATATAATCATCGGCGCCAAGTTTTAGTCCTTTGATTTTGTCTTCACTTTGATTTCTTGCAGTTAGGAATAAAAAAGGAACTTCAGGTTTTAGCTCTACGCATTTTTCGGCTAAAGTAAATCCGTCAATTTTAGGCATCATCACATCAAAAATACAAATGTCAAAATCTTTGGAATTGAATGTTTGCCAAGCTTCTTCACCGTCTTTTGCCCAATGAATTTCAAACTGATGAATTTCAAGATAGTGCTTCAAAACAGTAGCAAAATCAATATCGTCTTCGGCTAAAAGTACTTTTTTCATAGGTTGAAAGACTAGGTTTTGGCGTAATTAAAAAATTAAATATTTAAAACTCACAAAACCATTAAGAAATTAAGTTTCATTAAGGATGGTTTTACTTAATTACCTTAATTCCTTAATGGTTTATATTAAAATATTTTTATGTTAAAGACATATCAAAAAGTTGGTAAACTGATAGTAAATGAAGCGCCTTTTCCTAATTCGCTCATAACATTAACCGAACCTTTATGGGCTTTTACAATTTGATCAACATAATATAAACCCAATCCAAGTCCTTTCGTATTGTGCAAATTGCCTTGTTCTACACGATAGAATTTTTCAAAGAGTAAATGTTGTTTGGCTTTCGAAATTCCAATGCCATCGTCTTGCAAGCGTAATTGAAAATAACCATTTTCGTTTTGCGTACTAATGGTAATATTTTGGCAACCATATTTTACGGCATTTTCCAAAACATTAGTCACAGCAGTAGTTAAATGAAACTTATCCAAGGTTAGAGATGTTTCATTTTGGTCGAAATGAGTATGAATGTTGATGTTAGGAAACGCCAAATTGAAATCGGCGATGATGGTTTTTAACAACGAATTGATTTTGATTTTTTCTTTCTGCAATTCAATTTCTTCAAAACCTAACGAGTTGCTCATCACTTGGTCAATGATGTTTTGCAAACGGTTGTTTTGTCGTTCTACTGTATCGATTATAGTATTGAAAATGGCTTCATTCTCTTTGATTTCGGGTCTTGACAACATTTTAGTAGAAACACTCAAAGTCGATAAAGGTGTTTTTAATTCGTGAGTGATATTATTAATAAAATCGGTTTTAACATCGCTTACTTTTTTCTGTTTGATTAGTGATTTTATGGTGATGACAAAAAGCGTTATCAAAACCACCATCGAAAAAATAGCCAGAATTAGAATGGAAGTCATTCGACTTAAAATAATATGTTCTGCGTTGTGCACTGATACATACAGACTGTCTTCTGTTAGAAGTTTATAATTCCCATTTTGGATGGCGCTGGTTGTTCCTACATAATTTCGAACCAAAAAGGCATTGTCCAGCGAAGCCAAATCGCCATAAATTGAATTACCAATCAATGGTTTTTCAGAAAAAATGGTGTCGGTTTCAGTGGTATTATTGAAGACAATAAATTTATTCACCACAACGGCAAAGGTAATTTCGCTTTCGGGAAATTCTTTGTTCAGTTTTTCTCTTAGACGTAGCGTTAAAATATCACGATATTCATTGGCTAACAAATCACTTTTAACATTATATCGATAGCTTTTGTTGTGGATTATTTTTTCCAATAAACTTTTATAAAGTGCGTCTTTTTTCAGGAAAACACTAGAGTCAAGTTCGGTATAATTATTAGTAATGTTGCCAATTTTTTCTTTTACTTCGGTATGAAATTGTTCTACTTTATAGTCATAGGCAGTTTTGACCAAATAAACTTGAATCGCGCAAAGCAGCAACAAAACCAGTGCCGAAAAACCAATTAACAAATTTATTTTTTTCTTCATGTGATGTAAATGAATGTCAAAAATAATGCATTTGTTTCAAAGTAAAACTTTTAACCGTCGATTAACCTCTAATTAACTTAGGCTAATGAATTATTGAAACAATTTTGTGGCAAATAAAAAATTATGAAATTAGTTGTTGCCCTTGCTATTTTTTTACTTGTGTTAGTGTCAAGTTATATTACTCTTGAAGATAAAAAAGTAGAAATAGAAAACTCAGAGTTTAAAGAGAAAAGTATTGACGAAAATCCAGGAAGAACAAAATAATTACTCTTCTTCACCTTCTAAATCCTCATCATCATTTTCTTCTTCGCTTTCAAATTCAAAGAAAGAAAAAACAGAACCACCATAATTCTTCTGAAATGAAAAATTGCTCATTTGATCCAGTTTGGTGTATTTAGAATGTTCTACAACTAGCATTCCTTCTTCGTCCAGAAGTTCGTTTTCAAAGATAAGTTCGATGATTTTTTCGAATTCCTTTTGGTTCATTCCATAAGGTGGATCGGCAAAGATAATATCGTAATTTCCTTTGTGTTTTTCTAAGAATTTAAAGACATCGCTTTTTAATGCCGTAATGTCAAAGTCAAATTCTTTGGCAGTTTTCTTGATGAAGTTCACACAACCCATATCGCCGTCAACACACAAAATAGGAGTACAACCGCGCGAAGCAAATTCATAACTAATACTTCCGGTTCCTGCAAAAAGTTCTAGAATTTTCAGTTCCGAGAAATTGAAATGATTGTTCAAAACATTGAATAATGCTTCTTTGCTCATATCGGTCGTTGGACGAACAGGAAGATTTTTGGGTGGAGAAATTCGTCTGCCTTTGTATTTTCCGGAAATGATTCTCATGAGTGAAGTAATATAAAATGTTCGCGGTTTTCAGCTTCGGAAAAGGAATTGAAAATAAAATTCACATTGAATAAAGAAACATTTCGAACATATTTGAATGCCATTTGAAACAACGGACTTTCTTCATTGATGTTGCCTAATAATTCCAATTTAAAATGCTCTGGATTTAAGTGCAATTGTTCTGCCGCAAAAAGAATGTAGTAAATAAAATCTTCGGGCGTTTTATAATCAAATGAATTGTATAGTTCCAATTTTTGGTTTCGAATGACTACAATTTCAAAATGCGTTTCGCTCACGTGAACAAACATTTTTCTTTCGTCGTTGTTTTTCGAAATATCCAATAACTTTTCCACCAAAATAGTATTGGCATGTTTATAATCAAACGAACCAAATTGATCGATAAAAAAGTTATTCATGTTCACATAAGGAATGTAAACATTATTCATTTCGTGTTTTTCCAATTGGTCAAACGCAAAAAAATCGGTTTCAAAAACCTTGGTATTGAACTGTAGATAACTGCCTAAATATTCTTCGTCAAACAAAGCTGTGGGAACAAAAGTCGATAAATTATTGCTGTGAACAATCACCACTTCGTCATAGCCAGCTTTGAGTTCAGGATATTTCAGGAATGCATCATTAAATAAATCTTCGATGCGTGTATTCTTTTCAAACTTTCCTAACGTTATTTTTTGAATAACCAGTGGCTTATTGGTCAGCGTATCAAAAGTAGCAAACGACAAACCGTTCAGTGAAACCTGAACCGTCAATTTTCGGTACATTTTATCGATAACGCTGGTGTTTTGCCACATAAATTTATAGAAAAGGCAAACTTACGAAAACAAATTCAAAAGTCAACTTCAAAAAGCAATCTCAAAAAGCAATCTCCAAAAGTCAAATTCAAAAAACAAATTCAAAAGTCAAAGACAAAAGCAAGTTTAAAAAGTTAATTTTAAAATATTGAAATTGATTTTTGTAATTGAAGTTGCCATTGATTTTTGAAGTTGCCATTGATTTTTGAAGTTGCCATTGATTTTTGAAGTTGAATAAAGTATCTTTGAACTCCAAAATAAACATAGCCTTTTAATGCTTCCACATCAGTTTTACAGTATTTTGAAAAGACAATTCCCGTTTCAGCCCACTTTGAAGCAGAATATTTTTTTTCAGATGATTTCCGAGTTTTTAACGGATAAAAATGATGAGCAAATATTTGTCTTGAAAGGTTATGCTGGAACGGGAAAAACAACAGTGATTTCTACCATTGTTAACAGTTTGAACGACATTAATATGAAAGCCGTATTGCTAGCACCAACTGGTCGTGCGGCAAAAGTCATTGCTAATTATTCCAATAAACCCGCTTTTACCATTCACAAACGGATTTATTTTCCCAAAAAAGGAAAAGGTGGCGGCGTTTCGTTTACCACGCAAGCCAATAAATTCAAGAATACCATTTTTATAGTCGATGAAGCTTCGATGATTTCGGATGTTGCTGCCGATTCGAAACTGTATGAAAACGGTTCGTTGCTCGACGATTTGATTTTTTACATCTACAATGGTCAAAATTGCAAAATGATTTTGCTTGGCGATACGGCGCAGTTGCCACCAGTTCAAATGGAAGTTAGCCCAGCATTGGATACCGATAGTTTGGCTTTGCATTATGACAAAACCGTGTTGTCGATTGAGTTAGACGAAGTAATGCGTCAGGAAGAAAAATCGGGGATTTTGTATAATGCAACACAATTACGTGAACTTCTGAAAGAAACCTTTTTAACCGATATTCAATTTAAGGTAAAAGGTTTTAAAGACATCGTTCGCTTAACCGATGGTTATGATATTCAAGATGCTATTCAAAGTGCTTACAGCAATTACAGCATTGAAGATACGTGTTTTATTGTTCGTTCCAATAAACGAGCGAACCAATACAATCAGCAAATCCGAACCCGAATTTTGGACAAAGACAGCGAACTTTCCGTTGGCGATTATTTGATGGTTGTGAAGAACAATTATTTTTGGCTCAAAGAAACCGATGAAGCCGGATTTATTGCCAATGGTGATATTGTTGAAGTATTGCAAATTTTCAACTTTAAAGAGTTGTATGGTTTTCGGTTTGCGAATGTTAAAATCAGAATGGTCGATTACCCCAACCAAAAACCATTTGAAACCATTGTATTACTCGATACCATCAGCAGCGAATCGCCGTCATTAACCTACGAAGAAAGCAATGCTTTGTATCAAGAAGTGATGAAAGACTATGAAGGCGAACCGCAATACCGCAAATTCCTCAAGGTAAAAAACAACGAATACTTCAACGCTTTGCAAGTGAAATTCTCTTATGCGATTACCTGTCATAAAAGTCAAGGCGGACAATGGAACACCGTTTTTATCGAACAACCTTATTTACCCGATGGCATTACTGTAGATTACGTTCGATGGTTGTACACCGCCGTTACTCGAGCCAAAGATAAATTGTATTTGATTGGGTTTAACGATGAGAGTTTTGAGGGGTGATTTTTTAAACCTGACAGGTTTTCAAAACCTGTCAGGTTTAGAGTTAAATACCTAGAAAATTTTCAATCTCAAAATTATTTATTACTTCTTCATGAACCAATTTAAAGTTTTCAATATTGTTAAAAATCGTGATAAATTCATTACGTTGAAGTTTTGTTGGTTTTTCAGAAATACAGCTTACATAAGAACTCCATGGATATTCTAATGGATGATCACATATTTTGTGATGAACTGGATTATTGTGAATGTAAACAATTACATTCTGAAAATAATTGTCAAAATTAATTTCTTTTCTTCTAAACGGTCTTTCGAATAATGCTCCATGTCGATTATAGCTTTTGTTGAAAGCCTTAGTGTAAGCGTTAAAAAGATTTGAAAAAGATTGTGATGGTAGAATTTTCTTTTCAAGAGTTATTTCATTAACATTTTTAATTCTAACCAACAAATGAAAGTGATTTTTCATTAAACACCAAGCATAGGTTTCTGCTATTGGATTAATATGATAATCATAAAGTTTGAGAAAATGTTCAAAGTTGGTTTTTTCTTTGAAGAGTGTTGTACTATTTATTCCACGATTATAAATATGGTAGTATTTACCGTTTTCTAGTACTTGTATCATAACTTATTGGTTAATATTGAATTACAAAAATAAAATTATTTTGAATATCATAACCAAATAAATGTAGTCTTTACTTCCCAAACCTGACAGGTTTTTAAAACCTGTCAGGTTTCTAACTGTTAACTGTACACCGCCGTTACTCGAGCCAAAGACATATTATATTTGATTGGGTATAACGATGAGAGTTTTGAGGGGTGATTTTTTTTTGTAAACCTGACAGGTTTTAAAAACCTGTCAGGTTTCTAAGTATCAGAACAATGATTGAACTAGCTTCGATAAACACAATTGGAATTGTAGTATATAAATAGTAGCTTTACTTTATAATAATTTCAAGTATAAATGATATCACATGCAACTTGATGCAAAAAAAATCTAACAATGGCAAATATCAACTACAACAGAATTAATGTGGTACTTCCAGAAGCAGATACCCAGAGTATGCTTCAAGACATAGCTTCCTTTATTTCTAAAATTCCAGAATGTGGCGGACTTACTCCAGAGGAGCGAAAAAAGTTAAAATCGATAAATGTTGCTAATAAAATTTTTTCGGAAAATGTGCTAAACGCCGGCAAAACCTTGCCCAATGTGTTGCCTTCCTATATTGATTTATCATCATTAGAAAATGATTTGAAGGTATATACACAGCTAGACCAACTAGAAACGGTTCTTTTGCAAGGCTTGAGTAGACTTCAAGATGCTAAACGAATTGCAGGACACGAAGCCTATATGACTTCCAATGTTACCTACGAATTTATAAAGAATGCTTCCAAAGTGGGTGTGCCAGGAACCAAGACTGCTTATGAAACCCTAAAAGCGCGCTACACTAGTAAAAATCAAGGTAAAAACAGCAATGATGACATATAAGTGACTATATAACTGGCTATAGTCAACTTTTAATTCTATTTAATACTATTTTTAAGTGTAATTAATACATTAATTAAATATAATAAATACTACTTTATATAATAATAAATACTATATTTTAAAGTAATAAATACTATATTTTAAAATAATTAATAGTATTAAATACACTTAAAAATAGTATTAAATAAAGTAATTAATAGTTTAAAATGCAATAATTAGTGATAAAAAAACAACAATTAATAGATTATAATAAAGTAATTAATACAATAAAAAATTAAGTTTTAATAAAAATAAGTACTTTTGTTTAATTCTAAAAACCTAAAGATATGGCTAATAACCAATTGAATGTAAACGAAATAATAAACCATCATCTAGAAACCAAAAGAATAAGAAGAGCAGCCTTAGCTCGAAAAATGGGGATAATGTTGCATACACTTTTAAGTTACCAAAAGAAGACAACCATCCAAACCAGTAAATTATGGGAACTAAGTCATGCTTTAGAGCATAATTTTTTTGCGGATATAGCCACTCAATTGCCTACTAGCTATACAACAACCATTGATATTCACGCAGAAAACCAACAAAAAATTGCCGACCTCCAATCACAAATCAAGGCGCTAGAAATTCAAAACAAAGTGTTGATGGATATTGTAAAGGCTAAATTGTAGTACGCTGCATTTTTTTAGTTTTTTTTATCATAGAATGCATAGCTAGGGTTAACGATGAGAGTTTTGAGGAGTGATTTTTTTCTATACCTGACAGGTTTTAAAACCTGTCAGGTTTCAATAATATCTAACAATAATTCCCGCCAAATTCCGTTAATTTGTAGTTAGCAATAATTTTATTGCTACGTTAAACAGGAACAAACTTTATGAAATGGATAAGAACTTATTTTAAAACAGAAGATTTGCCAACATGGCTTTTAGTTATAGCTATGTTAGTGTCTTCTACAATTTTATTGTGGCCTTTCATTTTTTTCATGTCAATATTTATGTTTGATGCTCCAGGTTCATTATTCCCTAGGATATTATATTTTGTAGTGATTAATTTATATCCATTAATTTTGATAGGAAATTGTTATTTGGGCTTTCATTGTTACAGAAAATCTAAGCTTTTCGGATTATTAGTTTTACTATTACCACTAATATTCTACCTATTTGTACTTGATTATTTTTTTAGTCAATAAAATTAAATACAATTGTTAATATAAGTATATTTAATATCATACTCAGAGCCAATAATGGAAGTGGACAACTCCGATACTATTTTGGATATATTTTTTTGCTTTGTGTTTGAACTTGCAACTGAATAAAAGACAAAAGAAATTTAATACTATAACTTTGAAGATAATCATCCTTACTCCAATGGACATTGAGCGCGAGAAAGTGCTGAACGCTTTGGCTCGTATTCCTAATTTGAATGCTACTTATCAGGTAATTGTTTCCGGTATTGGTCGTGAAAGCACGGCTAAAGCCATGATGCAGTTGCCGCCACACGATGTTTGTGTCTTGATGGGTTTTGCTGCTGTGGTTGGAAAAGCAACGCACTTACCCGATTATCTTCAACTGGGTAAACCTATAGAAATCACTAATGCTTCGCTCTATGGCTACGAAGGTGGTTTGTTTGAAAACGGTGCGCCAATCCTTGCCGAACCTAAGTTGGCTTTGCCGTGCTTGGCTTCGTTAACCTCAGATAAATTTGTGCGCACTACCGATTTAGCCGAGAAAACCGTAGTCAATATGGAAGATTACACCTTTATGTATCTAAAAAAACCACAGGATTTTATCGTTAGGATTATCTCTGATTTTCTACCTCACGAAACCGAAATTGATTTTTTTGAAGAAGTAAAAGTTATTGACTTTCTGGAAGGTGTAATGGCGGTGGATGTATACCTGACAGGTTTTTAAAACCTGTCAGGTTTGGAAAGGATTACATTACTTTCAATTTTTTAGTCAGTAATAAGTTAAACTTAATCGTAAGACTAAAAATCGGATTAAAATACATTTACACTAATTTTTTGTTTTGTCGAGTAAGTAATTAATCTTACCTCCTAATCTCCTGAAAAATCCCTATTTTTGCCACTTTAAAATTTTGAATAACGATGGCAAAGTGGCAAGAAAGAGCAGAATTATTATTTAAAGCAGAAGGATTAAACAATCTAAAAAATGCCAATGTTTTAGTAGTTGGTTTAGGCGGTGTGGGTTCGTTTGCAGCCGAGTTTTTAGCTCGTGCTGGTGTGGGAAACATGACTATTGTCGATGGCGATGTGGTAGATATTACCAATATAAACAGACAATTACCAGCATTGCATTCCACCGTTGGTTTACCAAAAGTTCATGTTGTTGGTAATAGATTAATGGATATTAATCCAGAGTTAAATCTAACGCGTTTGGAAGAATTTTTATCTCCCGAAAGAGCACTAGAAATTGTAACTACCGATTTTGATTACGTTCTCGATTGCATCGATAGTGTAACACCAAAATTAAATTTATTAATTGCGTCCAAACGTAAAAAGGTAAAAGTAATATCAAGCATGGGTGCAGGCGGAAAATATGAAGCAAGCATGGTAAAAGTTCGCGATATTAGTAGAACCGAATATTGTCCGTTAGCAAAAAACATGCGCAAACGATTAAAAGAACAAAAAATTTCCAAAGGAATTAAAGCCGTTTTTTCTACCGAAGTACCCGATCAATCTAGTATTAAACTGACTGATGGAAAAAATTTCAAAAAATCATTCTACGGAACAAACAGCTGGATGCCATGCCTTTTTGGACTTCATGCCGCCGAAACAGTGGTGAAATATTTATTGAAAAAGAGTAAATAGTTTTTTGGAAACGGAATAGTGTGTATTGTAAAAAGATATACTGTATACTGTAAAAATGTATATTGTAAAATAATTCAGTCATACAATATACAACAATACATTATACAGCAATACATTATACAATAAAGAAATGATACAAACCGTAATATTCGACATGGATGGCGTGATAGTGGATACAGAACCCGTTCATCATTATGCTTATGTGCAACATTTTAAACAACTAAACATTGAAGTTTCTTCAGAAATGTATGCTTCGTTTACGGGAAATTCTACCAAAAATATCTACGAGCGCTTAAAAGAAACCTACAATTTAGCACAAGACGTTCAAACCCTAGTCGAAACCAAACGCAACTTATTTAATGACGCTTTTGACAGCAAAGAAGATTTGTATTTATTGGATGGAGTAGAAGATTTGATTAAAGATTTACACAGTAACGGAATGCAATTGGTCTTGGCATCATCATCGGCAAATGTTACTATTGAGCGTATTTTTGATCGATTTAATTTGCATCACTATTTCACACATAAAGTTTCAGGTGAAGATTTTCCAAAGTCGAAACCACATCCTGCTATTTTCTTAAAGGCAGCCGAATTGGCTCAAACTCCAGTAGAAAATTGCATCGTGATTGAAGATAGCACCAACGGAATTCAAGCAGCAAAATCGGCAAATATTTATTGTGTTGGATATGATAGTTTTCATTCTAAACTACAAGACTATTCAAAAGCGGACAGAGTGATTACTCATTTTAATGAGTTGGATTTCAGTGTTGTTAAAAATATAAAACAACAATGAAAAAACTAATTTTACTTCTTTCGATACTTTTTATTTCTGTCAATACAATTGCGCAAGAAAATCAATTTACCAATGAAATAAAAGCTTTCAGAAAACAAGACAGTATTCAAAAGCCGAATGATGGAATGTTGCTTTTTATAGGCAGTTCTTCTTTCAGATTGTGGAAAGACGTAAAGTCAGATTTTAATAATCAAAATATTGTAAATCGTGCTTTTGGTGGCGCAACCTTATTGGATTTGATTTATTTTCAAAACGATGTAGTTTTGAAATACAAGCCAAAAAAGATTTTCATTTATTGTGGAGAAAACGACATTGCAAGCTCAGAAAAAGTAACTCCGAAAATGGTTTTCAAGCGATATAAAACGTTCTATAAAACCTTGAGAAAGCAATTCCCAGAAACTCCAATTATCTTTGTTTCTTTAAAACCAGCTATTTCTCGTTGGCACATGAAAGACCGAATGATGGCAACAAATAAATTGATTAGCCAGTTTATGAAAAATAAAAAGAACGCAACTTTCGTAAACATTTGGGATGATATGCTAGAAAACGGCGAACCTAGAAAAGACATTTATATTCAGGACAACCTTCACATGAATGCTAAAGGATATGCTATTTGGGTAGAAAAAATGAAGGATTTGGTCAACAATTAGCCAACCGCTTCTTTATAAACTTTCAAACATTTTTCTCGCGCTTCTTTGTGCTCAACAATAGGTTTTGGATAGTGAATGGTTTCCAGTTCAGGTATCCATTTTTTGATGTATTTTAAGTCTTTATCAAATTTTTTGATTTGCTCCGTTGGATTGAAAATTCTAAAATAAGGCGCAGCATCAACACCACTTCCAGCTGCCCATTGCCAGTTGCCAACGTTGCTTGCTTGTTCGTAATCCAATAATTTACTAGCAAAGTAGGTTTCGCCCCAACGCCAATCAATTAAAAGATGTTTGCACAAAAAACTCGCTACAATCATTCGCACACGATTGTGCATATGACCTGTTTTATTCAATTCACGCATTCCAGCATCTACAAAAGGATAACCGGTTTTTCCTTCACACCATTTTTTAAACAAAACTTCATTGTTTTCCCATTTTACATCGTCATATTTCGGTTTAAAACTCGATTTGTTAGTATGCGGAAAATGCCAAAGAATTTGCATAAAAAACTCCCTCCAAATTAATTCCTTTAAAAACGTTTCGTTTCTACTTTCAAGTGCTTTGGCAACCATTTTTCTAATAGAAACCGCACCAAAACGCAGATAAATTCCGAGATAAGATGTTTTATTTAGAGCAGGAAAGTTTCGAGTAGCTTCGTAGTTGTCAATCAAAGTTGTTGATACATCAAATGGTGTAACTTTTATAGATGAGGTTTCAAATCCAATAGCAGCTAAACTTAAAAAAGGATAGGAGTGAAGTGCTGTTTTACTTAAATAATCTTCTGAATTGTAATCGATTAACTTAATTTTTTTGAAATTTTCTTTCCATTTGTTAGAATACGGAGTATAAACTACATACGGCGTTCCATCGTTTTTTACAACTTCACTTTTTTCAAAAATAACTTGGTCTTTACTGGTTTTAAATTCGATGTTATGTTCTTTAAACAAATGGTATAAATCCAAATCGCGTTTTCGAGCATAAGGTTCATAATCATGATTGGTATAAACCGCTTTGATTTTATTTTCTGAAATTAATTTTTGATAAACATCAAATGGTTTTCCATGAAAAACAGCTAATGATTTTCCAATCTTTTGCAGTTGACTTTGAATATTTTCTAATTGCTGATGAATGAATGTAACTCGCGCATCATCTTTTGGAAGTTGCGACAAAATAGTTTCATCAAAAATAAAAATAGGAAGCACTTCTTCATCAGCATTTAAAGCGTGAAAAAGTCCAACATTATCGTCTAATCGTAAATCGCGTCGAAACCAGAATATGTTCATATTTTTAAAATTTCAATATCAAAAGCAACTTCAAAAATCAATTTCAAAAATCAATTTCAAAAGTCAACTTCAAAAATCAATTTCAAAATTATAATTTTATTTCAAAAACATTTTAAATTTTCAAATTCCAATTGATTTTGAGGTTGAACTTGATTTTTGAATTTGAACTTGATTTGTGAAGTTGAACTTGAATTTATTGATTGGTAAGTAAAGTTGACATTCCGCCATCAACATGGAAAATTTGTCCCGATATCCAACTGCTTTTTTCAGACAATAAAAAACTAGCCATTTGCGCCATATCGTCAGAAGTTCCAACTCTTTTTAGTGGATGTCTTTGTGCCGATTTTTCTTTTTTCTCATCATTGCTCAAAAACTTTTCTGCCAATGGCGTATCGGTTAATGATGGTGCAATAACATTTACTCTAACTTTTGGAGCATATTCTGCGGCTAATGCTTTTGCAAATCCTTCGATGGCACCTTTTGCAGCAGCAACCGAGGTGTGAAAAGGCATTCCCATACTTGCTGCAACCGAACTAAAAAGCACAATACTAGATTGATTGGAAGCCGTCAAATTGGGTAAAACCGATTGGATAACTTTCACCAAACTAATAAAATTGATTTGTAAATCTTGTTCAAATGCTTCGGGCTTCAAACCACGAAACGGACGTAAATTAATACTTCCAGGACAATATACCAATCCGTCGATTATTTCTGGTAATTTTGTTGTATCCAATGTGTCAGTTGTAGCATCAAATGGAATATGAGTTACATTCATCTCTGTAATTTCTTCATTGCTTCTTGAAGCAATGAATATTTTATTCTCATATTGTAATTCTTTGGCTATGGCAAGTCCAATACCATAGGAACCGCCAATAAGTAATATATTTTTCATGATTGTCATTGTGAGTAACGAGACAGTTTAGGCCTCTTTATTTAAAGTTATTATTTGGAATTTTTACTATCAAATTCACCAAACATTTCGATTAGCTTATTTCTTCTGTATTCGAATATTTCATTCAGTTTGGGTTTAACTAAAAAAGGATGTACCAATTGACCTAAAATTCCCATCGGAACTTTGTAATCAACGATATCTTCCATTTCTACACCACCAGGAATTTCTTTAATAAAATGTTTATGATGCCACAAGGAGTAAGGACCAAAACGTTGTTCGTCAACAAAATATTTTTTGTCAACAACATGTGTGATTTCTGTAACCCATTTGGCTGGAATTCCAAATACTGGTGTAACTATATATTGAATGATTTGTCCAGGAAACATTGGTCTGTCTGCACCAGAAAGAATTTTGAAACCCATGTAATCTGGAGTTATTTTCTGTAAATTCTTTGGATCTGATAATAAATCCCATGCTTCATCTATTGAAATTGGTAAATTTTGTTTAGTGTGTAATCTGTAGATTTTCATTTCATTTATTTTGCGTAAAGATACAAAGTGTTTAATTATTTGTGTGTTTTGTTAAACAAAAATACAGCTATTTAAGTTTTAATTAACATTTGAAGTCTTCAACTATTTGTAAATTTGACCAATTAAATAAAACATTATGAAAAAAATTATTTTTGTTTTGGCAGTTTTGATTGCCAATTTCACTATTGAAGCTCAGGTAAAAACGCCTCAATCAAGTCCAAAAACTACAGCAAATCAAGTTGTGGGTTTAACTGATGTAACGGTAGAATATTCTCGTCCAAGTGCAAAAGGAAGAGTTGTTTTTGGTGATTTAGTTCCTTTTGGAAAACTTTGGAGAACAGGTGCAAACCAAAACTCAATGGTAACTTTCAGTGATGATGTAGTAATTAAAGGAAACACTTTAAAAAAAGGTAAGTACGCCATTTTCACTACTCCAAAAGCGGATATGTGGGAAGTTATTTTCTATACGGATACTGAAAATTGGGGAACGCCAGAAAATTGGGACGCAAACAAAGTAGCTTTGAGCACTATGGTTGATCCAACGGCTTTAGGAAACCATGTAGAAACTTTCACTATTGGTGTAAATAACTTGACTAACGATAGCGCAACTTTGGATATTTCTTGGGAAAAAACAATGGTTTCTATCAAGTTTGAAGTACCAACTAAAAAAGCAGCTATGGCTAGCATTGAAAAAGTGTTAGCTGGTCCAACAGGAAATGACTATTTTTCTGCAGCACAATATTTCTATCAAGCGGATGGCGATTTGAAAAAAGCTTTAGAATATGTTAACAAAGCAGTAAGTTCAGTAAAAGAAGGACAAGATGTACCATTTTGGCATTTGAGATTAAAATCATTAATCCAAGCTAAATTAGGTGATAAAGCTGCAGCAATTACTACGGCTAAAGCTTCATTGGCTGCTGCTGAAAAAGCTGGAAACGGTGATTATGTAAAAATGAACAACGACAGCATTAAAGAATGGAGTAAAAAATAAGAACTCTTTCTTTTAACATAAAAGCCACGAAATTTAATTCTCGTGGCTTTTTTTTATGCTGTAATTTCTTTGGGTTTACTTTTAATAAAGGTTTGAAATACAATCGATAGAATTACGGTTAACGATGCACCAATGAAATTCAACCATAAATAACCTAGCTTTTCTTGTCCATTTGAATGAATGTGAATAGCATAATAATAGATGAAGAAAATAGTGGTTTGACTAATTACGGCACCTAAAAATATAGCATTGGCTTTCACATATTTCACATAAAAACCTACCAAGAAAACACCTAAAACAGTTCCGTAAAATATGGAACCTACAATGTTTACCAACTGAATTAAGTTTTCAAATAACGTTCCAACGCAAGCAAAAAGGATAGCAATAATTCCCCAAAGCAATGTGAAATATTTGGTTGCATCAACATAGTGTTTGTCTGATTTTTGACCTTTTACATTTCGTTTATAAATGTCAATCGCTGTGGTAGAAGCCAGTGCAGTTAATCCCGAAGCCGATGAAGACATTGCCGCCGAAAGAATAACCGCCAATAAAAGTCCAATTAATCCCGAAGGTAAATAATTCAAGATGAAATAGATAAAAACGTAATCTTTATCATTAGTTTCGGCTTTGGCATCTACTTTTTGAATGATAACTTTGGCTTGGTCGTGTAAATCTTTTTCTTTTTCAGAAAGTGAACTCAGTTTTCTTCTTAGTATGGGATTGTCATAATTTTGGTTCAAATGGTCGATGTACAACAAGTTGAATTCCTTTTTTTCTTCGCTTAATTGATTGAGTTGTTTTTCAAGTGAATTGTATTCATCAGCATAAATTGATTTTTCAATTGCACCGCGGTTTACTGGATTAAAATGTAACGGAACCGGATTGAATTGGAAGAAAACAAAAACCATTACGCCAGTCAACAATATGAAAAATTGCATAGGTACTTTTAAGAAACCATTCATAATTAATCCCATTTGGCTTTCTTTGTCTGATTTTCCAGATAGATAACGTCCAACTTGAGATTGATCCGTTCCAAAATAGGAAAGCATCAAGAAAAAACCTCCGGTAATTCCGCTCCAAAAAGTATATCGATTTTCGGGATCAAAGGAGAAATCAAGTACATTCATTTTGTCATTGGCACCAGCAATATGCATTGCATTAGAAAACGTCATATCGTTTGGCAAATAATGTAATATCAAGAAAAACGTGATAAACATTCCGCTCATGATGACAAACATTTGTTGTTTTTGAGTAACGTTTACCGCTTTTGTTCCGCCAGTAAACGTGTAAATAATTACCAAAATTCCAATAATGATGTTCAACATCGTTAAGTTCCAACCCAATACAGCCGAAAGAATAATGGATGGCGCATAAATGGTTAAACCTGTTCCTAAACCACGCTGTATTAAGAATAAAACGGCTGTAAACGAACGTGTTTTTAAGTCAAATCGTTGTTCGAGATATTCATAAGCGGTGTAAACTTTTAACTTATGATAAATAGGAATAAACGTCATAGAAATCACAACCATCGCAATAGGTAAGCCAAAATAAAATTGCACAAAACCCATTCCGTCGTGATATGCTTGTCCTGGAGTTGATAAAAAAGTAATCGCACTGGCTTGTGTCGCCATTACGGATAAACCAACTGTCCACCAAGGCGTTTCCTTGTTGCCCAAAATATATTCTTCTACGTTGGCACTTCCTTTGGTTTTATAAACGCCATAGAAAACGATAAAAAGTAGTGTTACCGATAATATAATCCAGTCAAGTTGTTGCATATTAATAGAATAATTGCATTAGTAGAAAAAAGATAATGATGTAAATAGCATTGGCCAATAAAACCCAAGTATAGCTATTTTTCCAAGAAGATTTTTTGTTTGTTTCCATAATTATTTACCAATTGCAATCATGTTTGCTATTAATCGGAATGCTCCAGAAACGCCTTCGGGCAACTCTCTAAAAAAGCTCAATCCTGTGTAAATGTAATTTCCTTTGCCATATTTTGCAATAAGCAATGCGCCGTCTTTTGGCTTTTCGCCAGTATCATTTGCCGATAAAATAGGAGTGAATGCTTTGTCCCATTCACTTGGATAATATAAACCTTGTTCTTGTTTCCAACCTTTAAAATCGTCAATGGTAATTTTGTTTGGATAATTTAAAACGGGATGATTTGGTGCTAAAAAGCGAACATCAGCATCTTCTTCGGTAACTCGGTCACGAGAAATTTTTAATGGAAATGGTGCCATTTCTTTAGAAACTAAATCGTCCAAAGTGTTGTATTGTACAATCATAGTTTTTCCATTTTTGACAAAATCTAAAAGTATTTTTTGTTTGTAAGCCAAAGCATTTACTACGTTATAGGCACGAATTCCAGTGATAACAACGTCAAATGAACTTAACTTTTCAGCAGAAATAGCTTCAGCTTTAATAATTTCTACTTCATAACCCATTTGTTGTAAGCTTTTTGGAATTTCGTCGCCTGCACCCATAATGTATGCGATTTTTTCACTTTTGGTTTTAATTTTTAATCGAATGGCATTGGCAACAGCAGGTTTTAAAACCATTTGTTTGTATATGTGCGGATAGTTGATGTCGATTTTTTCTTTATCAAAAATCTGATTATCAACGGTTACAATGCTTTTGATTTCAATTTCACTAATTTCTTTAGAAGGCGAAACATTGAAAACTGCCAAAACTTCTTCGCCTTTTCTGTCTAACGAAAACGGAATTTCAACAGGCGAAACTGACCAGTTTTCTGGAAGTTGTAATTTTACGTTTCCTGCAATTTTATCTTTTCCGGCTTTTACTTTTACGGTTACGGTTTTGCTTCGGTCGTTGTTGAAAATATACACTTTTTCAGCAATAGTTGAAGTAGCAACTGGGACAATATCAAGCGGTTGATAGACTTCACCTTTAACATCGTCGTTGTATTTGTAAACTACTTTTCTATCAAACGGAATTTCCACACCCAGAATTTCAATCCAAAATCCAACGGTAACTTGGCGAATAACATCGGGTAAACCTATTTTTTCTTGTTCATCTACTCGATACATTCCGTCGGTTCCAACTTGATTAAGCCAATAGGCATTGGTGTAATCAATGGTGTTATTTAAGTTTAACGAAGTAGTTTCGGTAAAAGGAACGTTATTTTTTAAATCAATGATTTTTTTCTCTTTAGTTTCATAGGTTGGAATAGCGCCAATTCCAGTAAGTTTCATCGGAATTGAACTTCTATTAATAACTTCAAGTTTAATTTTTAACGGACTATCTGGCGTAATTTCTTGAACATCGGCAACAGCTTCAAAGTATAAACCAGCACAAGCCGCAATGATTTTCTTGATTTCTTCTGTTTTGACTTCTTTCCAATGTTTATCCGATAGATTTTGGATTAAAGCATACGCTTTAACCAATTCAGGAATACTAGCCGAAGGATTTTTGAAATCGAAGTTTTTTTCCACTGCATTTAAAATATCACCAATAGTTTTTCCGCCTTGAACTCGGTTCCAAGAAGTGTCAATTCCTTCAAAAAGATTAGTATTGTCGTTGAGTTTTTCGCCTTTTAGAAATTCTAAATATTCGTCTTCTTCACCGCGAGTTCCAGTATTTCCGAAACCTTGTGACTGATGACAACTTCTGCTTAAAGCTGCAATTTCTTGATTGGATTTACCCAAACTTTGATAATACGTTCCAATGTTTAACTTGGTTTGTGTCGATTTATCGGCTTTTTCAAACTTTTCTTTGCTGCCATAAAACCACCACGAAGTGTTGAAAAATATTCGTTTAGGTTGCCAAGTTGAAACATATTTTAATTGTTCAGGATAAATGGTTTTATTGTTAACTATATCAAAAGCTTCTAAACTCAACATAGCCGAAGCGGTGTGATGACCATGAGTTGTTCCAGGCGAGCGATGATCAAATCGGTTAATGATGACATCGGGTTGAAACTTTCTAATTGCCCAAACAACGTCACTCAAAACCTGATTTTTATCCCAAATTTCTAATGTTTCTGTTGGGTTTTTTGAAAAACCAAAGTCATTGGCACGAGAGAAAAACTGTTCGCCACCATCAATTTTTCGAGCTTCGATAAGTTCTTGAGTTCTAATAACGCCAAGCAATTCTCGTAGTTCGGTTCCAATTAAGTTTTGTCCGCCATCGCCACGAGTTAGAGATAAATAACCTGTTCTAGCTTTTTTATCATTGGACAAATAGGAAATTAATCGGGTATTTTCGTCGTCAGGATGAGCTGCAATGTATAAAACTGAACCCAGAAAGTTCAGTTTTTGTATTTGATGGTAAATTTCTACCGATGTTGGTTTAGTTGGTCGTTGTGCAAAACCAATTTGGAAAGATACTAGTAAAAAAAGAATAACCGATTTGTAAAGCTTTTGCATTTTTATTAGGGTAATGGTGCAATGGCTTCAAATATACAGATTAAATAAAAGTTGTGTTTTATTTGGGCTGTTTTTAACAATTTGTTATGTTAATGAATGGCTATAGTTTGATAGGTAAAATGACCATTTTTACTGTAAGGAAATTGTTTTTTGTGATTTTTTAATTGGGTATATGGCTTGTCGTCATCAAAATCGGTTATTTCAACCCTAACCTTTGAGTATAGCGAATAACCGCCATATAAAGTTGGAAGTTCTTTGGCAGTAATCCATTCTCCTTTGTTTTGATAGATATAAACCTTGTTTAATTTATCATAGTAGGCATGCATATTTGGAAAATACAAATAGCGTAACTGACAATTATTTTGAGGATTAAACTTTAAATTGTTGTTATCCAAATAGGTAACTTGTGCGGTAATAGTGTTGCAAACTATAAATGCAATCACTAAGAGTATTTTTCTTGCATTCATGATTAATTTTTTTTAGAATACTAAAAATAAGTATCTAATTATTATGTGACAAATATAGTTTATTTTCCGTTTAAATACATAAAAAGTCGTTAAAATGCGTAATTTAAAACAATATTGTAAGTTTATAATTATGAAATATAATTTTAGTTGTATGATTTTGTATTTGCTTATGAGCGAAAATCCGACTTCGGGTAGATGGATTGTAGATAAAAAGAGGATTTAATTTACAAAGAAATTATGAATAAATGGCTTTTTTTGTTAAATAATTAACATAGAGGCATTTACTAAACAAGGTTTTTTTGAAGTAAAAGGATAGTGTTTTGAATGCGATAATACTAATCCGTAAAGTCTTTGTCGTCAAATTCTTGACTGATAATTGATATTCCTTTTTGAAGTAAAAGGTTATTTGGGTAAGTAATTTTTTCGCCATCGGCTGTTTTTAGGTTGACGTGAAAAGCGCTGATGTCTTCTATTTCGGCTTGAATAGGAAAGTCTTTGTCGTGAATTTTAATGATATCACCAATTTTAAACGGAAAGAAGAAAAACAAAATAATCCCCGAAGTTACATTACTTAATATTGACCATTGGGCAAACATAGCAACACCAATAACCGTTGCTACTGATGAAAAAGTAAGTAGAATATCGTCTTTATTAACTCCCCAAATGATGATTAAAGCTATAACAGCAAGAATATTTAATAAAATGTGAATGTATTTTATAACTAAGTTGGTTCTTTGCTCAAAAGTGTGATTGGTTTTGGCGTATTTTCTAACCAATTTTGCAAAGAAAAAACGAAATATTACCAGTAAAAGTAAGGTAATGCCTGTAGCAATTAATTCTTTGGAATAACTAGTTATAAAATCCATAGTGTTTATTTTAAGTTAGATAAATAACGATAGACTAAATCCGTTGGAAGTCCAACTACATTGGTGTATGAACCTTCAATTTTAGCAATGGCCATTAAGCCAATCCATTCTTGGATACCATAAGCACCAGCTTTATCAAACGGTTGGTAGTTGTCAATGTAAAAAAGGATTTCGGCATCGCTTATTGGGTTAAAAGTAACGCGAGTAACACAGTTTAGAATGTCAATTTTGTTTACAGTTTTAAAACAAACGGATGTAATTACTTCGTGAGTTTTTCCCGCCATCGATTGTAGCATCAAGAATGCGTCTTGTTTGTCTTTTGGTTTGCCTAGAGCTTTGTTTTCAAGCCAAACAATAGTATCGCTAGTAACGATTATTTCGTTAGGTTGAATAGTATTGTCAAAAGCTGCTGATTTTAATTTGGCTAAATAGTTAGTGATTTCAACGCCTTGTAAAGTATCAGGATAGATTTCTTCGACTTCTTTTACACGGATTTCAAAATCTAAGTCGAGTTCTTTAAAAAACTGTTGTCTTCGTGGAGAACCCGAAGCTAAGATGATTTTGTAGTCTTTTAATTTTTCTCTAAGCATTGAATTTGATGTTAAGATTTACAATTAAAATAAACAAAATACCGAAGAAAATAACCGCTTTGATTACGTTGCTCAACAAATGAAACTCTTTTTGAGTGGCAGCGGTCCAAACTTTTACTACAGCAAAAATCAGTGGACTAACCAGAAATACTAAGGCATAAATGGTTGCAATGTATAAGCCCGAATTCATCAAATGATTGTTGATGTACCAAAGTAGTATTACCGTAGCAATGACAGTTATTAATGCTACTACTTTTGCGGTTCTCGAAACACCAAGAACGATAGGCAATGTTCTCATGCCTTGATTGTAATCGCCGTTTATATCTTCTAAATCTTTGATGATTTCTCTGATAAAGTTGAGTAGAAACGCAAATACCGCATAGTCAAAAAGCAGTTCCAACCAAAGCATCATTTGAAAGCGATTCACTTGATCTGTAGCTGGAATGATATCGAATAAACCAACAATAATTACGCTCAAAGCCAAAGCCAACGATACCAATATATTGCCAATAACCGCTATTTGTTTAAAACTCGTAGCATAGATGTAAAGCAATAGCGAAGTGATGATGAATATGCCAAAAAAGTTATCTCTATAAATTAAATTAGACAGATAAAACCCAATCAAAGCTCCAGCAATGGTAAACCCAAAATAAAGGTTATATGCCATGCTTTCGCTGATGCTTCGACCAACGATTACTTGATTAGGTCTATTGATGCTATCTGTTTCTTGGTCCATAATATCGTTGATGATATAACCACCAGCTGCAATAAAAACTGTGGACAAAACCAATAAAGCAAACTGCCAATCTGCCAAAGCCAATTCAACCTTTTGCAATTTTAAAAAACCATAACGAATGATGCATTGCATCAAAGCAATCATCAGTAAATTTTGAAAACGTATTAATTTCAAGTACTTCATCATTGAGTAAACGCTATATTTTATATCTAATATTTAAAATTTAATATCTAAAACTAATCATGTTTCCCGTTATAATACAAATGCCATTTGCCTTGCACTTTCATGACTTGTTCAATCACATCGCGAACGGCACCTTTTCCGCCATTTTTATGCGATATATAGGTAGAAATCCCTTTAATCTCAGGACTTGCGTCTTGCGGACACGTTGGTAAACCTACCAATTGCATCACATGATAATCGGGAATGTCATCGCCCATGTATAAAACTTGCTCCGGATTGATGTTGTATAATGCAGTATATTCATTGAACGTAGCCACTTTATCTGGCGAAGCCAAATGAATATCATTAATACCTAAATTTTTCAATCGAATACGAACGCCTTCATTGCTTCCACCTGAAATGATACAAACGTTGTAACCGCTTTCGATAGCGGCTTTCATTGCAAAACCATCACGGATATTCATGATGCGAAGCATTTCGCCAGTTGGTGTAATATGAACAGAACTATCCGTTAGAACGCCATCTATATCAAAGATGAAAGTAGTAATGTTGTTCATTAGTTCTTTATAGCTTTTTTTCATGGTCAATAATTGATTTTGTGAGCAATTTATAGATTTCTTTTTGGTTGTGGTCTTTTAAAAAAGTTAAATGACTATTGATAGTTGTAGTATCATTGCGTTTTGCAGGACCAGTTTGCGCCGCTGTTGGCGATAGCAGTTGCACTTTGTTGGCGGTTTCGGTTATTAATGGTTTTAGAATATCAAAATCCAGCTGGTTTTCTTGACATATTTCATTCCCAATGGCATACAGGTGGTTTACAAAATTGGATACAAAAACAGCTGCTACGTGCAATGCTTTTCGTTGTGTTGAGGAAACGCTATACACAACATCAGAACAACTTTTTGCCAAAGCTTCAAGCGTTTTATAATCTGCTTCGTTTTCGGCTTCTAAGCAAATAGGGATTTCCTTGAAATTAACGGCTTTGGTTTTAGAAAAAGTTTGCAGCGGATAAAAAACACCCTTTCTATTGTTGCTATCTAAATCAGTCATAGCAACACTTCCTGAAGTATGTACAACCAACTGATTACTAAAAGGAAGTTGTTTCGACACAGCTTCAATAGCAGTATCGTTAACCGCTAGCACATAAACATCCGCCTTTTTAATTTCAGAAAAACTCGAAGTAAGCAGCGACGAATTGAGTAAGTGAGACAACTTGGTTACATCGCGTGCCACTACTTGAACCAACTCAATTTGATTGCTTTCTTTAAAAGCTACAATCAAATGTTGCGCTACATTTCCAGCACCTATTACTACTACTTTAGTCATAATGGCAAAAGTACTAAAATTAGCAACATTTTAAAAGTTAGAATTTAGAATTTAGAAAGTAGAGGGAAGAGAAAAGAGAAAAGAGAAAAGATATTGGGAGATGGAAGTTGGAAGATAGAATTTAGAGAATAGAAAAAAGATGTTGAGAGTTTAGAGTTGGGAAATAGGGAAAAGAGCGTAGTTTATTTTTAATTTCATTGGGGTACCACAACCATACCGTTGCTATACCGTTGCCATACCGATGCTATACTGTTGCTTACTATTTTGGGTGCTGTTTTGGTTTTGTAGAGGATAGGTTTGCAAATGAATGTATTTTGGAAGAAATTGAATATATTTACGTTTAATTTAGGGTACCACAACCCCGAACGTGACCCGAACAAAACCCGAACAAGGTTCAAGTATAAAAATGAGTAAAAAAACTTGATTTACAACATACAATTATGGCAAAAATCACATCATATGAAGGTAAGTTACCCAAGCGGATAGAAGATTATGTAATTTATCCTTTGGATGGTGCTATCATTATAAGGGCTAAAAGTGGATTTACTTCTAAGGCGTTAAAAAATTCGCCAAAGTATGCTTTGAGTAGGCAAAATGCTTCTGAGTTTGGACGTGTTTCTTCTACTTGTAAACAGTTGCGTATGGTGTTGGCTTCTTTTTTACCTAAGAAAAACAACTTATCGGTTGTGAATTCATTGACTAAAAAAATGCGGCAATTGTTGGTTTTTGATGAGCAATCTGCTCGAGGAGAACGGGTTTTGCATAAGGCATTAGCAACGGTAACGGCGCAAGCGCAATTAAAAGGATATGATTTTAATCCGGATGCGAGTAGTTCAATACAATATGATATTGAAGATAGCACATTGACTTTGTTTACTGACGGTATTGTTGTTCCTAAAGGTGCGGGTAGTATTGGTGTTACTATTGTTTCATTGGCATTTGATTTTGAAACCGGAGCGGCATTGCTACGTGAAAGTGACAAGCATTTTTTTAAGGTTAATTCAGTAGAAAAAGTGCTGAGGTTTGAGGTTGATGAGCTTGAAGATAGGATAGGAGTATTATTTACTATTTTGGTAGTTGATTTTTATCAAAACAATGATGGTGGTTTTGTTCCGATAGATGTTGATATAGATAAAACAATATTGGTGGTTGATGTGCGTTAGTTTTTTGGAGTACTTAGTTTTGGTTGCTTTGTTTATTGGGGTTGGTTTTTGATGCACTAAGTTATTCAAAGTTGGCACAAGGTTACACTATGTTTTGTTTACTTTACTTTTTTTGTTATGTATTGAAGGATTAAAGAGGCTGTGTTTGATTTGCCAAATTGGTTGATATTAGTTTTTAATTTTTGTGGTTTAAATTTGTAAGATTATGAATTGGAATGCTAAAATAGTAAGTCATAGAGGTGAGAAACGAATTGCTGTTTTTTTTGAAAAAAACACCGATTTAATAACCCGAATAAAAAAAGTGGAAGGTTCACGATGGAGCCAGTCGAAGGGTTTTTGGCATGTTCCGAATACTGTTGAAAATCAAATTCGATTTAAAATAACAGTTAGTTTGCCCTCAGCGGAAGGTATTGAAGCGATAGAGAAATTTAAACAATATCTTCGCTCTAAACGGTATAGTGAAAGTACTATTACTACGTATAGCGAAGCTTTGAAATCTTTTTTTGTTTTTCATAACAATAAATCCATTGATAAAATCACGAATGAAGATATAATCATCTATAATAATGAGTATATTTTGAAAAATAAGCTGTCAGCATCCTATCAAAATCAAGTAGTCAATGCTATTAAGTTATTTTTTAAAACAGTGAAAGAGCGAAGTATTGAAATTGAAAAAGTTCACAGACCCAAAAGAGCTAGGGTTTTGCCTAACGTGTTGAGTAAAGAAGAAGTGAAAGCTATATTAGAAGCACATAGTAATATAAAACATAAAATGATGTTGAGCTTAGTCTATAGTTGTGGATTACGATGTGGAGAATTATTGGCGTTACAACCTGTTCACATTGATTCTAAACGTAACATTGTATTGCTAAAAAACTCCAAAGGGAAAAAAGATAGAATTGCGCCTTTAAGTAAAAAAATATTAGAAATGCTGAGAGAATATTACAAATTATATAAACCAAAAACTTATTTATTTGAAGGAAAAATTGAAGGAACACCTTATACTAATAAGAGCTTGCAGCAAGTATTAAAACAAGCATTACAAAAAACAAGCATTACAAAACCCGTAACACTTCATTGGTTACGCCATAGCTATGCCACACATTTACTTGAAAGCGGAACTGATTTAAGATATATTCAAGAGTTATTAGGTCATAACAGTAGTAAAACTACCGAGATTTACACACACGTTAGTATGAAAAGCATTCAACAAATAAAAAGCCCTTTTGATGATTTGTAATAAAAAAATTAATTATATATTTGAAATAAATACGCTACTTAGTAGCGACAATCTACCCGATTATGGGTGTATAGTCGCTACTAAGTAGCGAGTATATACACGTTAGCGGTAATAATAACAGACATTCAACTAAAAATAAATTAATAACATTAAAAACAAAAACAATGAAAAGAAAAATCACATTGACAATTGCAGTTGCTATAATGACAACTTGCACTCTTCTTGCTCAAAGCAAAATTCAAGTGCCTTACTTTAAGACTTTATCAGGCAACGAAATTTGTGGCTCACCTGATTGTAATCCGACAATTGGTATTTGGGCACCAATTAAAGGAGGCTATCTCTTTGATGGAGATGCTAAGAAAGTCTTTGGGCGGAAATTTAAAAAGGGAATTTTCGACAACTTTCCTTGTTCTGACAGACTTCCACTTGACACAGAGTTTAAAACTCTAAAAAGTGGAACTTTAAACGGAACACTTGACATAACTAAAAAAAGTGATTTCAGTTCAAAGGTAACTGCTGACTTAATAAAAATAATAAATCAATATGCCGATGTAAGTGAGAACGTAAAAGCAGACTTGCTTGCCGAATTAAAACGAACAGTTGACGCAAAATCTAATGCGACAATTGAATTAGAATATAAAATCATTCAACTTGAAAATGACTTTTTGGATAAAGAAATTGAACAGTGCCGTCAAAAATTAGGCAAAAAAGAAAAGGTAATAATTGGTTTGAGTGTCTTGACAGTTTCAGGAACTTGGAATTCAAATGCATTAAAAGAACTATTTACAAATTTTGAAGCAAAAGCAGAAGCATTTAAAGCACTTGACGCAGAAGCAAAATTGAAGTATGAACAAAGTAAACAGAAAATTCTTAGTGCTAAATACGAACCATTTTCTTTGATTTTCAACGTTGCATATAGAATGAAATAGAAGAATTACTACCGCT
>NZ_JACTAC010000027.1 GCF_014486675.1 Flavobacterium macrobrachii | reverse complement strand
ACAGGAATATGTCGGATGTGGTGTTTTTTAAATAAACCTTCTGCTTTGGTTAAATCATCAGTAACATTAAGTTTAACTACATTTTTGGTCATAATAGTTGCGACCGGAACACGTTGTTTCATGATTA
Organism: Flavobacterium macrobrachii; assembly: GCF_014486675.1. Lineage (GTDB taxonomy): Bacteria > Bacteroidota > Bacteroidia > Flavobacteriales > Flavobacteriaceae > Flavobacterium > Flavobacterium macrobrachii. The sequence goes on along the minus strand of NZ_JACTAC010000027.1, from coordinate 38,309 downwards.
AAAGTATTTGAATTATACTTTAAATTTACCGCTATTAATCCGCAAAAAATATGATAAAAATCAGTTATCAATGTCTATGATTTAACATTCTACTAACGTGTTTAAATAATACTGGAAACTCTTGTTTGAATTGGTTAGGAGTTTCAAAATAATGTTCAATTGCAACCGAAACAAACTCAAACGAATTGGTAAAAGCGTAAACTCTAAAATACTCCGATTCGATTAATTTTTGTCTGGCTTGAGGATTTTCGATTATCGTTAAAACTCGCTGAAAGTGTTTTTTAAATGTAAGCGAACTGGCATCTTGACCATATAAACTATGATGATGAATAACATGAGTAAACTCGTGAATGCCTAAATTCAAATTGTCATTGCTAAGCTCAAATGCTTCGTAGAAATGTTTCCACGAAAAGACAACAGCTTTCATTCTTGGATTGTATTCGCCTTTGTGGTATTGTTCGCTAAAAGTTGAATAATATTCTTCGGGGTAAATGATGATTTTATCAAAAGCAGTCAATAAAAAATGTCGCATACCAAAAGTTAGCATTACATAAGTTGCTGCAATTATCGTTTGAACTTCTTCGTTTACTACAATATTATCTCTGGGAATGAATTCATATTTTTCTAAAAAAAGAGTTACTCGATGGTTAAAATACTTTTTTCGTTTAGTGGATAATTTGTTGTAAAACTCAAATTTTTTAGTCAGTATTTTTTCTTGTTCTACAGAAATTTCTAGAAAATTGGTATATAAATGAATGTAAATTGGACGATGAAATGCTGCAATGTGTAATTCATCAACAAGTGCGAACAAAAAATTAAACACTAAACCAATGGTTATTGCTAAAGGAATTCCGATGATAAAAAAGAGTGGCCAATTTTCCATTGTTTAAAAATAGAAAATTCCCAAAACATTAAACTATGCTTTGGGAATTTATTTTGTGACCTCGGCAGGGTTCGAACCTGCAACCTTCGGAGCCGAAATCCGAAATTCTATCCAGTTGAACTACGAAGCCATTTTTTGAGTTGGAAGTTAGAAGATTAAAATTCTAGCTTCAGACTTTTAAACCAATAACTTTTTAACGATAGCCGAAATGGTTTTTCCTTCTGCTTGTCCGCCGATTTGTGCTGATGCTAATCCCATAACTTTTCCCATTGAGGCAATTCCTGATGCGCCAGTTTCGGCAATGATTTTTGATACGATTGCTTCTACTTCTGCTTCTGAAAGTTGTGCTGGAAGGAATTGTTCGATTACAGCTATTTGTGCTAATTCGGGTTCGGCTAAATCGGGACGGTTTTGGTTAGTAAAAATTTCGGCGCTGTCTTTTCGCATTTTTACTAATCGCTGAAGGATTTTTATTTCGTCGGCTTCTGAGATTTCTTCTTTTGAACCTGTTGCGGTTTGTGCTAATAATAGTTCTGATTTGATTGCTCGAAGTGCTTCAAGTGCTACGGTATCTTTTGAACGCATGGCTTCTTTCATTACGTCCATTATTTTTGTTTGTAAGCTCATTTTTTAGATTTTAAATATTAAATATTAGATATTAAATATTGGTTTTAGTGTTTATGGTTTGCTTTTTAGCCCCGATTGTAGTGGAAATCCTTTTTGTTTTTTTTGAAAAAAGCCCTTCGACTGCGCTCAGGGTGAGAAAAACAAAAAGATTGTAACGAAAAGCGGGAATATGGTTTATTAAAATGCCCGAACGATCGCTCCCGAAACTTCGAGATAAAAAGTGTTGCGAAGTTAAAAAAATAAACCCGAAAATGTAATGAATTTTCGGGTTATTGTTGTTGTTTTTTCTTTATTAGTCTACGTTGTCGTGTAGGAACGAATTGTTGGAACGCAATTGTGTGTCGTCATTGCTATCGGTTCCGAGCGACATTCTTGAGTTGTTGTTTTGAGTTTGTGCATTCAAATCAACTCCAAGTCTTTTGTAGGCTGGTTCTTTTTCCATTTCGTCTATTCTTGACGGGTTATTATGGAATTTGTAATTGAACTCTTTTAATTTTCTTCTTCTTTCGTCGGCTCTGTGTTTTAGGGTTTCTTCGATGGTCATTTCCATTGGTGAAACGTCTTCAAATGTTGGAGCGAATGTTGCGGCTGGTTTTTCAACTTCTGGCTGCTTCATGACGATGTTTAGTTCTTCGGCTACTGGTTCTTCTACGATTGTTGCGGCTGGTTTTGAGCCTAATAAATCGTTTTCTAGTTCCATGTATTCTTCTAATGAGTATTTGATTATGCCTTGTTCGTTTAGTTCGGTCATTGGAACTACTTGAACTGGTTCTTTTACGATGATGTTTTTTGTTTCGTCGTTTAGTTCAAATACTAATTTGTTTTCTTCTTTTGTTTCGGTTGAAGCTACTGGCAAATCGAATGAAAAGGTAATTTGCTCTTCTTCGGTTATGTTTTTTGCTTCTATTACGTTAATTTCTTTAACTTCTGGAGTTGTTACTTTGAAGTCGATATCTTTTATTGGCGAAACGATTTCGAAGGTTACGTCTAGGTTTTTTATGAATTGATTCATAGCAATCAATTCGTTTTCGTCGATAGCTGAGACTTTTGGTGTTTCTACTACTTTTTCTTCTTCGATTAGTTCAAAAACGATTTTTTCTTCTTTAACTTCTGTTGGAACTTCAGTTAAGGATTGAAATACTTCAACTGGTTTTTGAGTTAAATCACGCACTACTTTTTGTTCGTCTTCTAGTGTGTGAATTATTTTTGTTGATTCAGTATTTACAATTCCGTTTTGTTGTTCTACGTTAAATCCTGTTGCAATAATAGTTACTGCAACTGCATCGCCAAGAGTTTCATCTTCACCAACTCCCATAATGATGTTGGCATTGAAACCAGCTTCGGTTTGGATATGGTCGTTGATTTCTCCGATTTCGTCAATAGTAATTTCATTGGTTCCAGAAACGATAAGCAACAATACGTTTTTGGCACCTGTAATTTTATTGTCGTTTAATAATGGTGAATCTAATGCTGAAATGATAGCATCTTTTGCACGATTATCACCATTGGCAATAGCTGAACCCATAATGGCTGTTCCGCTATTTGCTAAAACGGTTTTTGCATCTTTTAAATCGATATTTTGCGTGTAATGGTGTGTAATTACTTCCGCAATTCCGCGTGATGCTGTAGCTAAAACTTCATCCGCTTTAGAGAAACCTGCTTTGAAACCTAGGTTTCCATAAACTTCTCTTAGTTTATTATTATTGATAACGATAAGCGAATCGACTTGTTTTCTTAAACGTTCAACTCCTTGTAAAGCTTGCTCTTGACGAACTTTACCTTCGAATTGAAATGGAATTGTAACGATTCCAACGGTTAAAATATCTCTTTCTTTTGCTAATTGAGCGATTACTGGCGCAGCACCTGTTCCAGTTCCGCCGCCCATTCCAGCCGTAATGAAAACCATTTTGGTATTGGTATCCAACATTTTTTCGATATCGGCAATACTTTCAATTGCTGATTGTTGACCAACATCTGGGTTTGCTCCTGCACCAAGTCCTTCGGTTAAGTTTACACCTAACTGAATTTTATTTGGCACTGGACTGTTTTGCAATGCTTGAGAATCAGTATTACAAACAATGAAATCTACACCTTTGATTCCTTGTTTAAACATGTGGTTGATTGCGTTGCTTCCGCCACCACCAACGCCTATTACTTTTATCACATTTGATTGATTTTTTGGTAAATCAAATGAGATGTTTCCAAATTCTGAGTTGCTTATCATACTATTTTGGTTTTGCTTGATTTTATTCTGTATTCTTTCTATTTTTTTGTTTCTTCTATACTGTAAACTCAGTATTGAAAGCTACTAAATTTTACTCGGCGTTGTCTAAGAAATCTTTGATTTTATCAACATATTTATCAAAAAACGAACGCTTAATTTTTTCACCCGTTGTTTCAGGTTGTTCTACCGCTTTTGGCTGTTCAACTTGCTCTTCTACAACTTCTTCTTTTACTTCAACTACTTGTTGAATAGTTTCTTTTGGTGCTACTTGTTGTACTTCTTTCAGTTCAATTTTATATGCACTGTTAGAATTATTAGCTATGCTATTCATCAATAATCCAACTGCTGTTGCGTATAACGGATTAGAAATTTCTTCGCTAGAATTGCCTGCCAAATGCTCGTTTGGGTAACCAATTCTTGTGTCCATTCCTGTGATGTATTCCACAATTTGCTTGATATGATTTAATTGAGAACCACCGCCAGTTAATACAATTCCAGCGATTAATTTTTTTCTTGGATCTTCGTGTCCATATGCTTTTATTTCATTAAAAACTTGCTCAATAATTTCAACTACACGCGCATGAATGATTTTTGACAAATTTTTAAGCGAAATTTCTTTTGGATCTCTTCCTCTTAATCCTGGAATTGAAACAATTTCGTTGTCTTTATTTTCTCCTGGCCAAGCTGAACCAAATTTTGTTTTTAATAATTCTGCTTGTTTTTCTATAATCGAACAACCTTCTTTGATATCATCAGTAATTACGTTTCCACCAAATGGTACAACGGCTGTATGACGAATAATTCCATCTTTAAAAATGGCTAAATCGGTTGTTCCACCGCCAATATCGATTAATGCAACACCAGCTTCTTTTTCTTCTTGACTTAAAACTGCATCTGCAGAAGCTAATGGTTCTAAAGTTAATCCAGAAAGCTCAATTCCTGAACTTTGAATACATCTTCCAACGTTTCTGATTGATGAAGCTTGCCCAACAACTACATGAAAACTAGCTTCCAATCTTCCACCATACATTCCAATTGGTTCTTTGATTTCGGCTTGTCCATCGATTTTAAATTCTTGTGGCAATACATGGATAATTTCTTCTCCAGGCAACATTGCCAATTTATTCACTTGATCGATTAAAAGTTGAATATCTTTCCCACTAATTACTTCTTCTGGATTGGTTCTAATCACATAATCAGTATGTTGAATACTGCGAATGTGTTGACCTGCAATTCCAACCACAACATCATTGATTTTGTATCCTGAATTGGCTTCCGCTTCGATTACGGCTTGCTGAATAGATTGTATTGTTTGAGTGATGTTGTTTACAACACCTCGAGCAACACCAAGACTTTTGGATTTTCCAACTCCAAGAATTTCAAGTTTTCCATACTCGTTTTTCTTTCCAATCATGGCAACAATTTTGGTTGTTCCAATGTCTAATCCAACGGCAATATTCTCTTTTTCCATAATCATCTATTTTATACAAACCACTTGTTGTGTAAACTTCAAGTTAATCTTTTTGTAATTGTTCAAAGTGCTATCTAAAACTGCTTTTTGAAAAAATGCTTTATAGTTTTTAAATTTTCTATCAATGTTAATAATTTTACCAAAATCGATGGTGTAATCGTAATTTCTATTCTGCATAATCAGGTTACCGCTGGACACAACTTGTACTCCAATGATATTTTTTTTCAAAAAATCATCTTCGTAAATCATCTTCAATACTTCAGATAATTTTTCGTTTTCAACAGCATCAATTTTGCCAGAAACTAGCGGAACTCTAGCCGAATAATTTTCAGACAACGACATTCTATTTCCTTCATAATCAATATAAAAAGAACCCGTTTCCTGAACTACTCTTCCAACTGGTGTTTTTTGTTTGACAACGGCTTTTAAAACCCCATCAACACTGACAAACAGCTCTGATTTTTGTATCAAATCATGATTATTGACAGACTTCTCCAATTTCTTCAAATCTAAACCTTCTTTGGTAATAGTTTTTGAGTGCTCATTTTTTTCTATTAACAATTTATTAACCATTGTTGGCAATAAAAAAGGTGTGTCTTCATCGATGATTTTTACATCAATTTTGGTTATTTTTCTATTCTCATTTCGCATGGAAGCAAAAGAAAAAAGAAATAGAACTAACATAATCATTAGTACTAATCTGATATTTGTCCATGTAAATAATTTCATATTTTTTATTTTATAAATCCTGATACTAAAAAATCAGGCAATTCATTATTCAACCTCCTATTATTCTTTGGCTAAAATCAATGAAGATTTAATTTTCGGAACTAATTCGCCAATATCGCCTGCACCAATTGTAACTATAATCGTAGCATTTGAATTTAAAATTTCATCAATTAATTCTGATTTTTGAACCAGTTTTTTATTCTCTTTTTTAACTTTAGACAATAACCATTCCGAAGTTATTCCTTCCATTGGTAATTCTCTTGCTGGATAAATATCCATCAATAATAATTCGTCAAATTGAGCCAAACTTTCTGCAAAACCATCGGCAAAATCTTTGGTTCTACTGAACAAATGAGGCTGAAAAATCGCCAATACTTTTTGATTTGGATACAATTCTCTAACCGCTTGATGAACAGCGTTAATTTCGGTTGGATGATGTGCATAATCATCGATATAAACTAAATTTTCAGATTTAATTTGATATGAAAATCGTCGTTGCACACCTTTAAATGAAGCCAAGGCGTTAGCAATGTCACTGGTTGGGGTGCCAAATGTTTTTGCCATCGCTAACGCCATCAAGGCATTCATTAAATTATGATGTCCAGGTAACCCGAACGCAATATTTTCAATTGTTTCTGATGGCGTTTCCACATCAAAAACATAACTACTATTTTCTACTCTAATGTTCTTTGCGGTGTAAGTTGCACCGTTATTTATCCCAACAGTTAAACCTTCGAGCGGCAAACCTTTTGGTACAAACAATTTGGTTTTGTCCGAGACTTTATCGGCGAATTCTCGAAACGAGTCTTCAATAGCCGATTTATCACCATAAATGTCCAAATGGTCAGCATCCATGGATGTTACACAAGCAATATCTGGATGTAGATGTAAAAACGAACGGTCGAACTCATCGGCTTCAACAACCGAAATTGTTTTTCCTTTTCCGATTAAGTTGGAATGATAATTTTCGACAATTCCGCCAAGGAAAGCCGTAACGTCTGCTCCACTTTCGTATAAAATATGACCAAGAATACTCGATGTTGTCGTTTTCCCGTGTGTTCCAGCAACTGCAAAGCAAAATGTATCTTTAGTTATCAATCCTAAAACTTCTGCACGCTTTTTTATGTTATAATTTCTTTCCAAGAAAAAATTCCATTCAGAATGCGAAACAGGAACAGCTGGAGTAACAATAACCAATGTGTTTTCTATATAATATTCTTGTGGAATTAAATTGATATTGTCTTCAAAATGAATTTGCATTCCGCCTGCAATCAATTCATCGGTTAACATGGTTGGCGTTTTGTCGTAGCCCGAAACATTCTTTCCAATGTTTTGAAAATAACGAGCCAAAGCACTCATTCCGATGCCTCCAATTCCTATAAAATAGACGTTATGTATTTGGTTTAAATTCATTTTCAATATCAAAATTCAATTACAACTTCAAAAATCAATGTTAAACTTAAAATTCAAATTTCATCATTGATTTTTGTCATTACTATTTTATCAACTTTATTATCTCTTCAACTATATCTTTGGTTGCATTTGGTTTTGCCAAGCTTTTTATGTTTTGGCTTAATTCTTTTTGCAAACTTTCATTCGAAATTAAATTGGAAAAAGTTGTTTCAAACTTTTCATCTAATTCATTTTCTTTTAAAAGAATAGCGCCATTTTTATCGACTATCGCTTTTGCATTTTTAGTTTGATGATCTTCGGCTACGTTTGGTGATGGAATAAAAATTGTTGGTTTTCCTACCAAACATAACTCTGAAACTGATGATGCGCCAGCACGAGAAATCACAAAATCTGCTGCAGCATAAACCAAATCCATTCTATCAATAAAATCTAAAACCTGAACATTTTTTCCATCTGAAAAATGTTTGTATTCGTTAATATAAAACTTCCCGCATTGCCAAATCACTTGAATATCTTTGGAAACAATATTGTAAATTTCTTTTTCAATCAATTGGTTAATTCTTCTTGCGCCTAAACTTCCGCCGAGAACCAAAAGCGTTTTCTTATTTCTATCTAAATTGAAATGAGCGATTGCTTCTTCCTTTTTATTTTCAATATTCAACAAATCTTCACGAACCGGATTTCCTGTTACAACAATCTTTTCTTTTGGAAAAAATCGTTCCAAATTATCATACGCAACACAAATTTTATTTGCCTTTTTGCTTAACAATTTATTGGTTATTCCTGGATATGAATTTTGCTCTTGAACTAGAGTTGGAATGTTTCTGCTATTTGCCACTTGCAATAATGGTCCAGAAGCAAAACCGCCAGTTCCAATTACAACATCAGGTTTGAACTTATTTATTATTTGACGCGATTTCCACAAACTGCTTATCAATTTGAATGGAAACATCATATTTTGAACCGTCAATTTTCGTTGTAAACCAGCAATCCACAGACCTTCAATTTTATATCCAGCTTGAGGCACTTTTTGCATTTCCATTTTGTCTTTGGCACCAACAAAAAGAAATTCCGCATCAGGGAAACGCGATTTTAATTCATTCGCAATAGCAATTGCTGGATAAATATGTCCGCCAGTTCCGCCACCACTTACTATGAATTTTAATTTTCTCATGCTAATTTTTCTTCAAAATTGGTTCCAATGGATTTGCCTTGTCTTCAATAGAGAAATCCTCATTTTCATTTATCTTTTCCTCTTCTTCGTCTTCTTGTAATTGTTTATCGATTAGCTTTTGCAACGCAATTTCACGCTTCTCTTTTTCGGCTTCGTCTTGTGCTATTTCTTCTTCTTTTCTGGTTACCGAAAGTATAATTCCCAATGCAATACATGTCATCCAAATGGAACTTCCGCCGGAACTGATTAATGGTAATGTTTGTCCTGTTACTGGAAATAATTCTACAGCAACTGCCATATTGGTCATCGCTTGAAAAATTATGGGAAATCCAAGTCCAACGACGACTAGTTTGGCAAAAAGTGTTGGCGATTTATGAGCTGCAATTACAAATCGGAATAGTAATAAAAGATACATTGCTAGCACCGAAAATGCGCCAATCAACCCGTATTCTTCAACAATAATTGCATAAATAAAATCGGAAGACGATTGAGGCAAAAAGTTCTTTTGAACACTTTTTCCAGGTCCAAGTCCATAAATTCCACCAGAAGCAATTGCTATTTTTGCTTTTTCGATTTGATATACATCTTCATCTGGTTTATCTGAGGCGAAATTGTCAATACGTTTCATCCATGTATCAACACGGTTTGGAAATGCATCGGGAAAAGCTTTGGCAACCAAAATGAAAAAGGTCAAACCTGCAATTCCTGCCGCAAGAATAACTCCAATGTATTTTAGCGGATATTTTCCAATGAATGTTATCATGATTACCATTGAAAAAATCAACGCTGCTGTTGAGAAATTGGCTGGTAAAATTAGTATTAGCGTGATGAAAACCGGCAACCAAAGCTCGATAAGCGATGACTGAAAAGTGACTGGTGTTTCGCGTTTTTTGGATAAATATCTTGCTACGTAAACGTACAATACAATTGATGCTAACGTTGATGTTTGAAACGTAATACCAACGAACGGAATTTGTATCCATCGGCTAGCGTTTGCTCCATCGATTACTGTTCCTTTCATCAACGTGTAAGCCAAAAGTATCCAAACCACTGGAAGCATTATCCATGAAATGGTTTTGAAATAATGATACGGAAATTTATGGATTTTATAAATAATGAAAAACCCAACGAAAATTTGTATTCCGTGTTTTAACAAATAGGTAAATGCGTTTCCAGAACCGTGACGCATATAAGCCAAATTACTACTCGCGCTAAAAACAGGCATAAACGAAAACAACGCCAATAGGGCAACGAATGCCCAAATGACTTTATCTCCTTTTAAATTTGTAATTAACTCTTTCATTGTAATATTAAATATTAGATTTTAAATATTAAATATCGTGACGATATAATAATTTCGTTACTATTTGTTATTTATTCTGTTGTTTACTGTTTTTAATGTTGACACAAAAATGGCAACCAATTCACTTGCTTCTTTCATAATTAAATCCAAATCTGATGCTTGTTTAATCCAATTCATTTCTTGAATTATTTCTAACCAAAACTGACATTCATCAGCTTCTTCAAGAACTATATTTAATTTTGCAACAAACTCTTTATCACTTCTAGCTCTACAAACTGCTCTGTAATTTGCTCCAACAGAAGTTCCGCTTTTTGCCAACTGATTAATTACAACTCTACTCGAGATAGAATTAGGCATAATCTCAACTAATTCTAATATTCTCAAAGAAAATGCTTTTGTTCTATTTTTCAGTTGCTCGTTTGTCATATTTAATATTTAAAATCTAATATTTAATATTACAAATTTCTCACCGCTGCTTTGAACTGGTTTCCTCTGTCTTCGTAGTTTTGAAATAAATCAAAACTGGCGCAAGCTGGTGAAAGCAATACGTTATCGCCTTTTTCGGCAATGTGTTTTGCGGTATTTACGGCATCGCGCATATTGTCAACTTCTACCATCATATCGACTACGTCAGAAAAGGCATCGATGATTTTTCTGTTATCAATTCCAAGACAGATGATGGCTTTTACTTTTTCGCGAACTAACGACATCAACTCGGAATAATCATTTCCTTTGTCAACTCCACCAACAATCCAAACTGTTGGTACATTCATACTATCAAGAGCAAAGAATGTAGCGTTTACATTGGTTGCTTTGCTATCGTTGATGTATTGCACATTTTGGATTTTTAGCACTTTTTCTAAACGATGTTCTACACCTTGAAAATTAGATAAGCTTTCTCTAATAGTTTCTTTTCTGATTTTCATCAATTGCGCTACCGAAGTTGCTGCCATTGCGTTTTTCATGTTGTGTTTTCCTTCCAATGAAATGTCGGTTGTTTTCATTGCAAATTCTTCGTTGTTGATAGAAAATTCCATAGTGTCGTTATTTATAAATGCTCCATTTTTCATTTTTTTAAGCAATGAAAAAGGAATTAATTGTGCTTTTGTTTTATTGTTTTGCAACCAGTTTGAAATGGCTTCGTCATCATTATCATAAATCAGATAGTCGTTTTCATCTTGGTTCATTGTTATTCTAAATTTTGATGCGATATAATTTTCATATTTATATTCGTATCGGTCTAAATGGTCTGGACTTATGTTGGTTATTACCGCAATATTTGGCTTATAATTTATGCATCCATCGAGCTGAAAACTACTTAGTTCTAAAACGTAAACATCAAAATTTTCTTCGGCTACTTGCCATGCAAAACTTTTTCCGATGTTTCCTGCTAAACCGACATTTAATCCTGCTTGTTTAAGCAAATGATAGGTTAACATTGTCGTGGTTGTCTTTCCGTTACTTCCTGTTATTCCAATGGTTTTGGCATTAGTAAACTGAACTGTAAATTCAATTTCGGAAATGACGGGAATTCCTTTTTCTACCAACTTTTTTACGATTGGCGCTTTTTCGGGAATTCCTGGACTTTTCATCACGACATCAGCATTTAGGATTTTGTCTTCCGTATGCTTTTCGTCTTCCCATTTTATTTCATATTGATTAAGAACGTTTTTATAATCTTCTTTTATTTTTCCAAAATCGGAAACAAAAACTTCGTATCCTTCTTTTTTTCCTAGAATTGCTGTTCCAACTCCACTTTCGCCACCGCCTAAAACCACTAATCTTTTCATCTTTCTTTTTTAAAACATTAAGAAATTAAGTTCATTAAGATTTCTTATCGTAATTTTAAGGTTACTATTGAAACGATTGCTAGTAATATTGTTACAATCCAAAAACGGGTAACGATTTTACTTTCGTGATAGCCTTTCTTTTGATAATGATGATGTAATGGCGACATGAGGAAAACTCTTCGACCTTCGCCAAAACGTTTTTTAGTGTATTTGAAATAGGTAACTTGAATAATTACGGAAGCACTTTCGGCAAAGAAAATAGCACATAAAACTGGTAGCAACATTTCTTTTCTAACAGAAATTGCCAAAACAGCTATAATTCCACCGATGGTCAAACTTCCTGTATCGCCCATAAATACTGATGCTGGATAAGAATTGTACCAAAGAAATCCGATTAATGCTCCAACAAATGCAGCAATAAAGACGGTCATTTCTCCCGAATTTGGTATGTACATCACATTGAGATAACTCGACAAAATGATATTACCCGAAATGAAGGTGAAAATTCCAAGTGCGAGAACCGATATTGCTGATGTTCCAGCGGCTAAACCATCTATTCCATCAGTAAGATTTGCTCCATTTGAAACTGCTGTGATGATAAAAATCACAATTGGAATAAACACTAACCAAGCCCAATTTTGATAATCATCAGTAAATGGTTTTAAAATTTGAGCATAATCTAATTCGTTGTTTTTTGTAAACGGAATTGTGGTTGTGGTTGATTTATGTTCCACTGGAATTTGAGAAATCACATTTTCAGTTTGGTTGAATGTAATTGGCGTAGATGACTTTTCTCTGACGGTTACGCCAGGATGAAAATACAAAACCGAACCTACGATTAATCCCAAACCAACTTGACCAATCACTTTAAAAATTCCTTTTAAACCTTGTTTGTCTTTTTTGAATATTTTGATGTAATCGTCAATAAATCCAATTGTTCCCATCCAAAGCGTGGTTACAATCAACAATAAAATGTAAATATTATTTAGTTTCGTTAATAAAACTACTGGAATTAAAGTTGCAATAATGATGATTAATCCACCCATTGTTGGTGTTCCTGCTTTTTGAGTTTGACCTTCTAAACCCAATTCGCGAACGGTTTCGCCAACTTGCTGATTTCTTAAAAAAGTGATGATTTTTTTACCATAAATAGTAGAAATCATCAACGAAAGTATCAAAGCCAACGCCGAACGAAACGTAATATATTGAAACACTCCAGTTCCAGGAATGTCTAATGTTTTGTCTAAATATTCAAATAAGTAGTATAACATAGTTTATGTGTTTATGAGTTTAAAAGTTTATGAGATTTCTCTAATTTTTAAACTATTACTTGTTCATTTGTTCTAAAAATTCTTTTACTATTTTCATATCATCAAAATCATAGCGTACGCCGTGAATTTCTTGATACGTTTCGTGTCCTTTGCCAGCAATTAGGATAATATCATTCGTATTGGCTAATTGACAAGCGGTTTTTATAGCTTGTTTTCTATCTTCGATAGAAAGTGATTTTTTAAAATTTTGTGGTTCAACTCCAGCTTCCATTTCAGCGATAATCGTTGCTGGATTTTCCGTTCGAGGATTATCAGACGTAATGATTACTTTATCGCTCATTTGCGTTGCGATGTTTGCCATTATTGGTCGTTTGGTTTTATCTCTATCTCCACCACAACCGACAACTGTAATCAATTGCTCGTTTTTAGTTCGAATATCGTTGATAGTTTTCAAGACATTTTCCAAAGCATCAGGCGTATGGGCATAATCGACAATTGCCGTAATTTTTTCATTGGAAACAATAAATTGAAAACGTCCCGAAACACTTTCTAATTCTGACAACAACCTCAACACTTCCAGATTTTCTAATCCTAATTGAACTGCTGTTCCGTAGATTGCCAATAAATTATAAGCATTAAACGTTCCAATTAATCTAACCCAAACTTCATTTTCATTAATCTTAAGAAGCAATCCTGATAATTGATTTTCTAGAATTTGCGCTCTATAATCGGCATAGGATTTTAACGCATAGGTTAATTTCTTAGCATTGGTATTTTGCAACATTACCGAACCGTTTTTGTCATCAACATTGGTCAATGCAAAAGCTGTTTTTGGCAAATGGTCGAAGAATGATTTTTTTACATCGCGATATTCAGCAAAAGTTGGATGATAATCTAAATGATCGTGTGACAGATTAGTAAAAACGCCACCTTCAAACTGCAAACCTTCTGTACGTTTTTGATGAACACCGTGCGAACTCACTTCCATGAAGCAAAATTCGCAACCGATTGCAACCATTTCATTCAAATAGTGATTGATGGTCAACGAATCGGGTGTTGTGTGAGTTGCTTTATGCTCAGTTTCATCAACCATAATTTTTACGGTAGAAAGTAAGCCAACTTTATAACCTGCTTTTTTGAATAATTGATATAAAAGTGAAGCAATTGTGGTTTTTCCATTTGTTCCAGTAATGCCAACCAAACGAATTTTTGACGATGGATTGTCGTAATAATTGGAAGCCATAAAAGCCAACGCTGAATTCGTGTCTTTTACTTGAACATAGGTTATTCCCGTAACGATAATATCTGGTAAAGTATCACAAACGATAACCGTTGCGCCAAGATTAATGGCTTTCTCGATAAAATCATGACCATTAGAAACCGTTCCACGAATTGCAACAAAAACATCGTTCTCTTCAATTTTTCGAGAATCGAATTCAATTTTGTTCACAGCCATTTCGGTCGAACCTTTTACGACTTCGATAGCAACTTTATATAATATGTCTTTTAGTATAATCACGATAATTCGAGTGTGATAGTTTTTACTTTTTCCAATGCTTCACCAGGTTGGATGGATTGTTTTTTTACTTTTCCGGTTCCGATGATTTTTACTTTTATTTTTAAATTTTCTAGCAAGGCTATCGCATCCATTCCAGCCATTCCTTTTAGATTTGGCACTACTTTTTTCTCGCTGTTAATTTTATCGTTATAAACTGAATAAGCTACTTCTTGTTTATTGATTTTCTTATTCAGGTTTTTAATTTCATTGGTTGATGGTGCATCGGTGAAAATCTTTTGGGCAATTCGTTTAAAAACTGGTCCAGCAACATCGGCACCATAATAATTATTCTTAGCCGTATTTGGTTTATGAACAACAACGATGCACGAATATTTTGGTTTATCGGAAGGGAAAAATCCAACAAAAGACGATGCATAATACATTTCATCTTTTCCTCTACTATAATTAACTTGTGCAGTTCCTGTTTTTCCTGCCATCGAAAAATCTTTGGAATACAATTTCGAACCTGTTCCTTTTTTAACTACATTTTCCAAAACAGCTTTTACTTTTTTCACCGTTTCTTGCGAACAGATTCTAGGATTGATAACTTGTTTGTTGTATTTTTTTATGGTTTTATTCCATTCTTTTATTTCCGAAACAAAAATTGGCTTTACCATTTCGCCGTTATTGGCAATGGCATTATACAAAGCCAATGTTTGCAATGGTGTTACTGAAACGCCATATCCATAAGCCATCCAAGGCAATGCTATTCCGCTCCAACCTTTTTCTCCTGGTTGTGGAATAAATGGTTTTCCTTCGCCTTGAAACGGTAATCCAAGCGGTTTATTTAAACCCATTCTGTCAATTCTATCCACAAACTCTTTTGGATTGTTTTTATAATTTTCATAAACGGCTTGTACCAAAACAGTATTGGATGAAACTTCAAAACCACGTGCTAACGAAATTTTACCATAACCACCTTTGTGAGAATCGCGAACTTTTCTACCATAATAAGTGATTTCTCCACCACGAGAATCATATACTTGACTTGTATCTACTTTATTATCATCAAGCAACGCAATTAAATCCACCAATTTGAATGTTGAACCTGGTTCGTGCGATTCTGCTACAGCATAATTTACCGTTTCATAATACGAACCATCTTCTGCTCTACCCAAATTAGAAATTGCTTTCACATGACCCGTTTGAGTTTCCATTACTACAACACAACCATGATCTGCTTCGTATAATTCCAATTGTTTCAGCAAAGCATGATGCGCAATATCTTGAATATAAACATCAATCGTAGAAATTACGTCATAACCATCTTGAGGATCAACTTCATTTACATCACGAATAGGTTTCCATTGACCTTTGGCGATTTTTTGTTTGGAAACTTTTCCATCTTTTCCATTCAAATATTTTCTAAACGACCATTCAATTCCTTTTCCATCTAATTCGCCATTAGGTTTTACGCGTTCGTATCCAATAGTTCTTTCGGCAATTTTCCCAATTGGATGCTCGCGAACCGTTTTTTGTTCGGTAATCATTCCACCTTTATACGTTCCAAGATTGAACAATGGAAAGGTTTTCAATCGCATGTATTCAGTATAACTTAATCCTTTTGCTAATAAATAGTAACGATTTTTATTGGCATGTGCTTTTCTCAATTCCGAATGATAATAGGAACTTGGTTTTCCCAACATTACAGATAATGAATCGGCTAAACCTTTTACATTTTTGTCAAAATCTTCTTGTTTTGGCGCAACCGCATCAAAACGGATAGTATAATTAGGAATAGATGTCGCTAACAAACTTCCGTCAGACGAATAAATATTTCCTTTATTGGCTGGAATTACAAAATCTTTTACAGTTTGTTCTGCCGCCAATTTTCTATAATGTTCGCCTTCAACCCATTGAATTCTGGACAGTTTGAATACCACAGCCATTGCCATCAAAAAGATGCCAAACGCAACTAGGTAAATTCGATAAGACATTTGTTTATCTTCTACTGCCATAACTTTTGGAAAAAAGTTTTTTCAACTGGTTTTTTTACTTTTATTTTTTTTGGAGGAACCGATGATGGAAAAATTTTTCGCTCTTCCATTTTTTTAGAAACGGTCGATTCCATTTTTAATTTCATTAATTCCGAACGTTTATCTACAAACTCCGAACGCAATTCTTTTACTTCGCTTGTCAATTCGGCAATTCGAAATACTTTTTGTTCATATCGATGTGTGTTGGCTATCATCAGAATTGCAATTAGAATAAGAAACAAAATGAAACGCCAGTTTTTGGTAGCATCTTCGTTCAAAAGAAATCTTGCTTTCAATATGCTATAAACACCTTTTTTCATTTTATTCTAAATTTTCTCTGCTATTCTTAGTTTTGCGCTTCTCGCTCTATTATTTATTTTGATTTCTTCGTCGGTTGGAACAATTAGTTTTCCAACAAGTTTGAACGGAACGGAAAAATTTCCAAAAAAATCGCGTTCAGGTTCGCCTTCAAACATTCCGTTTTTCATAAATCGCTTCACTAATCTATCTTCTAACGAGTGATAAGAAATAACACTTAATCTTCCTTGGGGTTTCAAAATTTCGAGTGATTGTTCTAAAAATTCTTTTAAAACTTCCATTTCTTGATTGACTTCAATTCGAATGGCTTGATATATTTGGGCTAAAACTTTGTTTTTTACTTTTTCAGGCAAATATTTTGACAAAACTGTTTTTAATTCTTCCGATGTTTTGATTTCTTTTTTTTCTCTAGCGTCAACGATTGTTCTTGCTAAAGCTGGCGCGACTTTCAACTCACCATAATCTGAAAAAACACGCTTCAAGTTGGCTTCGTCATATTCGTTCACCACTTTATAAGCATCGAGTTCATTTCTTTTGCTCATTCTCATATCCAAATCAGCTTCAAAACGAGTTGAAAAACCTCTTTCTGGAACATCAAACTGATGCGATGAAACGCCTAAATCTGCCAAAATTCCGTCAACACTTTTTACACCGTGAAATCTCAAAAAACGTTTGATATATCTGAAATTTTCATGAATTAACGTAAATCTTTCGTCTGGCAAAGCATTAGCAATTGCATCTTCGTCTTGATCAAAAGCAAACAATTTTCCGTTTGGTCCAAGACGTTTCAAAATCTCTTTGGAATGTCCGCCACCGCCAAAAGTTACATCTACATAAATTCCGTCAGGTTTAATATTCAAACCATCGACTGTTTCGTGCAACAAAACTGGATTATGATATTCCATTGTCATCATCATTTATATTTCCCATTACATCTTCTGCCAAATCAGCAAAATCAATATCATCACCAGCAATTGATTTTTCATACAAATCTTTATCCCAAACTTCGACAATATTAACAGCCGACGAAAGCACAATATCTTTTGAAATTTGAGAAAAAGCCATCAAATCTTTTGGCACCAATAATCTTCCCAAAGCATCAATTTCAACCACTTTTACACCAGCAGTAAAACGACGAATAAAATCATTGTTTTTCTTTACAAAACGGTTCAGTTTATTGATTTTTTGCATCATTAAATTCCATTCGCTCATTGGGTATAATTCCAAACACGGTTGAAACACCGAACGCTTCAAGACAAAGCCATCTTGCAGCGAACCAGACAATTGCTTCTTCAATGCAGCAGGAATCATCAATCTTCCTTTTGCATCAATCTTGCATTCGTATGTTCCAATTATTGAATTCAACTTGATATCATTTGATTATGAGCAAAAATATAAAATATATTACCACATTTTACCACTATCTACCACTTTGTTAATAAGTTTTACCACTTTGCAATCATATAAAAGAGTTTCAAGAGAAAGCTGAAATTTAGAATTGTTAAAAAATTCACAAGAAAACAAGGACAATACATCGAAAATGAATATAAAAAATTGAGTTATGTCAAAATTTTTGAGAAAAATTCAAGGAAACAGAAAAATGAAAATCAAATAAAATTGTTGACAACTAGCATTTTAAGAATTTTAAAAAAACAATAAACAACAACATTCCATTTTTTTTAAATAATCTGATTTGTAAACTAATTTTGTCAAGAAAATTATATATTTGTGGACATACGGAAACGGAAATTTTAGATGGAAAAAAACTATAAAAAAGAGGGAAAATACAGTTATTATGAAGTTGGCGAAGGAACTCCAATCTTAGTTTTACATGGATTAATGGGCGGATTAAGTAATTTTAGTGGAGTAGCCGATTATTTTTCGACTAAAGGTTACAAAGTTGTTATTCCTGAATTGCCGCTTTACACTCAAAACATTCTCAAAACTAATGTGAAAGCATTTGCAAAATATGTAAAGGACTTTATTACTTTCAAAGGTTTTGACCGAGTAATTTTATTAGGGAATTCACTTGGTGGACATATCGCTTTGTATCATTCTAAAATGTATCCTGAAAAAGTTGCTGGACTTGTAATTACCGGAAGTTCAGGTCTTTATGAAAGCGCAATGGGCGACAGTTATCCAAAACGGGGCGATTATGAATACATCAAAAAGAAAGCCGAAGGTGTTTTTTATGATCCAAATGTTGCTACAAAAGAAATAGTTGACGAAGTTTTTGCCGTTGTAAATGATAGAATAAAAGTTATCAAAACTTTGACAATTGCCAAAAGTGCAATTCGTCATAATATGGCAAAAGATTTACCAAAAATGCATGTAAAGACCTGTATTATTTGGGGAAAAAATGACCAAGTAACTCCACCTGAAGTTGCCGAAGAATTTCATAAACTAATGCCCAATTCTTCCTTATATTGGATCGACAAATGTGGTCACGCTGCCATGATGGAACATCCAGATGAGTTTAATCGTTTGCTTGACGAATGGTTAAAAGAAGTACACTTATAAATAACAGAAAGTCCTTTTTGGGCTTTTTTGTTTTAAACTGTAAATTATGAAAATTAATACTGCCGAATTTATCATTAGTAATTCTGAAGTAAGTAAATGTCCAAAAGAGCCTTTGCCAGAATATGCTTTTATTGGTCGTTCCAATGTTGGGAAATCATCTTTGATTAATATGATAACCAATCATAAAAATTTGGCAAAAACCTCAGCACGACCAGGGAAAACCCAACTTATTAATCATTTTAAAATTAATCAAAATTGGTTTTTGGTCGATTTACCGGGTTATGGTTATGCTCGAGTTTCCAAAAAAACCAAAGAAGTTTTTCAAAAATTCATCACCGATTATTTCGAAAAAAGAGAACAACTTGTTTGTGCATTTGTTTTGATTGACATTCGCCATGAAGCTCAAAAAATCGATTTAGAGTTCATTACTTATTTAGGAGAAACCGGCATTCCTTTTTGTATTATTTATACCAAAGCCGATAAAATTAGCCGAACTAAAATCGACTCGCATGTTGCTGCTTATCGCAAAGCTTTGTTAGCTAACAACTGGGAAGAAATGCCACAATATTTTGTCACTTCATCACTTGAAAATACTGGAAGAGATGAATTATTAACTTTTATTGACAACGTAAATCAAGATATATTTAAGAATAATGATTTCTAGAAAACTAACAACTGCTGTACTTATTTTATTCACTTCTTTTTCATTTGCTCAAGAAGAACCAAGTGTTGAAAAATCAATTTTTGGAATTCAAACGGGTATTTTAGGTATTTGGGTTCACAATGAAGCTAGATTAACCAATAGTATTGCGTTAAGAACAGAAATTGGTCTTGATTTTGGAATAAATGGAAATGAAAATACAACGACTACTGTTTTAATACCAAGCATTAGAATTGAACCACGTTGGTATTACAATTTGGAAAAAAGAATAGCTAAAAACAGAAAAATCACCAACAATAGCGGTAATTTTTTAGCTTTAAACGTTGCTTACAATCCTGATTGGTTTTATATTTCGAGTAAAGAAAACATCAATGTTATCAGTACTGTAGCTTTTATTCCAAAATGGGGAATTAAACGAACGGTAGGCAGTCATTTTACCTACGAAGCCGGAATTGGTCTTGGTGGTTTTATTGCTTTGGAAGATTATGAAACCGATACTAATGTTGCGCTTGATTTGCATCTTCGGATAGGTTATACATTTTAAAAAAAGAAGTTTCATAACTAATGAAATTTTCTCTTTTTCTTAACCATGCCAAAAAAAATCTATTTAATAATTTCCTTTTTTTACCTAAACATTTGTTCGGGACAATCATTCTTTACTATCGATATTGATACCAATGAATTCATTGAAAATGTAAATTATTCACTTTTCCTGAAAAAAAAGAAAGTTTTCAATAGTATAACAGAAAACAAAAAAATTACAACCATAAATAATGAAATTGAGTTTGATTCTATTTCTTTTTCAAGGATTGATTACAATACTCTAGGTTTTCCAAAGAAAAGCATTGATTCAATAATCTCATTAAAAAAGAAAACAATCTATTTAGATGAAGTTGTAGTTGGTTCAAAAAAAGATGACTACTTATTGATTGGTGAAACAAATCGTTTTATAAAAAAACAAAGTAGAGCATTTAACGAAGAGTTAATTTTTGGTATAGTTCATAAAAATGACACTAAAAAAGAAATTGAATTAAAAAAAATTGCTTTTTTTACAGAAAAAATTCATTACAAAACAGCATATAAAATAAACCTATTTGAGGTTAATGAAACTTTGCCAAAAAACGGAAATCAATATGCAGAAATTGGAAATCTAATATATTCAACAGATACCTTATATCTTGACAAAACTAATAAAGGTAAAAAAGAAGTTGCAATTGATTCAGAATTAATAATGAAACCAGATAGCTCAATATTCATATCAATCGAGCTATTATATTATTTAGATGAAGATAAAACAATTTCTATTCAAACACAAGAAAAACGCACAAAACTAAAGTTTCAATTATCTAATAAAACTAATTATTATTCTAAGACTATCGATTTTTACACAAAAATTACAAGCGATAAATTACTAAATATTAATCTTATGATTAATTTTGACTTTGCAAATCAACTTTTCTTAAAACCTCACAAAAGTATATTAGTTACTCCTGCAATTATACTTTACGCAAAATAACATGTCAACTAATTATTTTTATTTATTTTTTCAACTCCATTTTTTCGGCAAAATAATCGCAGAAATCTCGCATGGTATCCGCCATTTTTTCATCATCTGTTGCACGTTGAAACGTATCTGCCATAGCAACTAACGTTTGATGGAAAAACTTTTTCATTTCATCAACTGGCATGTCTTTGGTCCACAAATCAATTCGCAAGGTTTCTTGTGCATTGCTATCCCAAATGGAAAGCAACAATGCTTTTGCTTCTTCGTTATCAATTCCACCGTCTTGTGCTGACCATGTTAATTTTTCGGGAACACGATTTTCATCTAGTTCGACATTGAATTTTATTTCGGATTTAATTGTATTACTCATTTTTCTTAGGTTTGTATTTTGATTTTTCAAATAATTCTCTGGCATCCATTTTAAATAAATCGGCTACTGTCATTTTTGGATTATTCTCCATATATGAACGAACAATTTGCCAACCAATCCATTGTCCAATTCTTCCTGGCGATTCGTTATCGATTTCGAGATAAAATTTAGAAAATGGCGCTAAATTTATAAATCGGTTTGCTAACTTAGAATCTGAACTGTACAACAAGTTTTCATCTACAAAAAAGCGCCAAATGTAACTTTCATTTTCTTGACACCAAGTAATTTGTTCTGGCAAATAACCAATTCTTTCGGCATCAGTATAATTAGGTAACAAAATATCTTTTAGATACAATTCTTTACCATAATATATCATTTCAGATAGCAGCGATTTTTCGGTTGGCGCAGGAATGGTTCGCATAGCAAAACTCGAAACTACATCTGGCATCATTTGTCGTTCTTCAAAATTTTGTTCAATATATTCAGGAAAAGTATAAAATTCATGTCCTTTACCTAAATATAATTCCAAAGCAATAATCAATTTATCATTAGCATAAATCGCTTTGTTGTTATAATCCATTTCACCTATTACAGTATAAATTGTTGGCGTAACAACCGTTGGAAAATAGTATTTTATATGCTTGAATAAATCTTCAATTTCAGTTGTTTGCTTACTAAAATTGCCGTATTTTTTTTGGACTTCGCTATATAAAGCACGCCAATCTTTGTTTTGCATTTTTTCAATCCAAACTTTATCATCATTTCCATCGGGAAAGAAAAAAGGATATTCGGCTTTTAAATTGGCTAATTCTTCGGGTTTAGATTCAAAAAAAGCTTTATCAAATCGAACCACTTTAACTTCAACTGGAATTTCTTCTACGGCTTTTTCAACCTTTGATTTTTTTTCGCAAGAAACGATTGCAAACACCAAAGTAAAAAGAACTAAAAATTTCTTCATTATATTTAATTTAAAAAGTCATAAACAGTATAAAAAACTTCTGATTTTTTAACTTTGCAAATATACATTTCAGTTTCTAAAAACTTTCATAACAAATGGCTAAAAAAAGTACTATCAATGTTGAAAAGGTAAATCAACAAATTGTGAATTGGTTAAAAGACTATGCAACTAATGCAAAAGTAAACGGTTTTGTGGTTGGAATTTCCGGCGGAATAGACTCAGCAGTTACCTCAACGCTTTGTGCGCAAACGGGCTTTGCTACTTTATGTGTTGAAATGCCAATTCATCAAGACCAAAATCAGGTAAATCGCGGAAAAGAACATATTGAGCAATTGATGAAGCGTTTTCCAAATGTAACTCATGCTATTACTGATTTAACAACTGTTTTTGAAACCTTTAAAACCGAAGTTCCTGTTAGCGATAACGAAGCGAAATATAATTTATCTCTAGCAAATACACGTGCGCGATTGCGAATGACAACCTTGTACTATCATGCTGGAATTCATGGTTTACTGGTTGCTGGAACTGGAAATAAAGTAGAAGATTTTGGCGTAGGTTTTTACACTAAATATGGCGATGGCGGAGTTGACCTTAGTCCAATTGCCGATTTAATGAAAAGTGACGTTTATGCACTAGCCGAATATTTGAATGTTCCAAACTCAATTCAAAACGCAGCACCAACCGATGGATTATTTGGCGATTCAAGAACCGATGAAGACCAACTCGGAGCAAGTTATGACGAACTCGAATGGGCAATGCTTGCGGTAGAAAATAATCTCGATCCAACAAATTTTTCTGAACGAGAAAAAGAAGTTTACACCATATACAAACGCTTAAACACTGTTAATCAGCATAAAATGAACCCAATTCCTGTGTGTATTATCTCAGACAAATAAAATGTTTTTGTTTCTTTTAACAGTATATTATTTATTTTTTAATACTTTTACATTTAAATTATTCTAAAATAATTAATCAAAAAAACCACAAATTATGATTAACGTATGTATTGCTGATAACTTTCCAGTTGTACACTTTGGAATGAAAGCTTATTTTAAAGACCATAGTGAAATAAGTATTGTATCCAATGTAGGTAATTTTTTTATGATTCCTGATGCATTAAGAAACAAAGAAATTGATGTTCTTATTATGGATTTGGAACTTGACGGATTAAACAGTATTTATGAAGTCAAATCTATCATTAAAAACTTTCCAAAAACTAAAGTTATTATCTTCAGTAGTTTGTCTGAACAAATTTATGCACCAAATGCTATAAAAGCAGGATGTGCAGGTTATGTTCACAAGACATCAAAACTTGAAAATCTTGGTCTAACAATTGTTAAAGTTAACAATGGACAAATTGTTTTAAATGATGAAATCAAGAAGAATCTTGCTTTAATTGCAAAACAAAACAAATCTGAACGTCTTTATAGAAAACTATCAAATCGAGAGATTGAAGTTCTACGTTTTCTGAGCGACGGAAAGAAAAACAACGAAATTGCTAAGATTTTAGGTCTTAACGAGAAAACCATCAGTACGTATAAACTTCGTTTACTAACGAAACTAAACGTAACTAACTTGGTTGACTTAGTTAACAAGGCTAAAACTTTAGAAATCGTTTAGAAAAAAGAAATCCCGAGCAATCGGGATTTTTTTTTAGTAATAAGTTGAACGTATTCTTCCAATTTTATTAGTTAGAATTACTTTCAGTTTATTATAATCATTGATTGTAGTTTTTATTTCTTCTAAATCATTTTCTTGACTTTCTGGAGTG
Source organism: Flavobacterium macrobrachii (assembly GCF_014486675.1). Taxonomy (GTDB): domain Bacteria; phylum Bacteroidota; class Bacteroidia; order Flavobacteriales; family Flavobacteriaceae; genus Flavobacterium; species Flavobacterium macrobrachii. The sequence continues at coordinate 13,788 of NZ_JACTAC010000027.1, read as the reverse complement.
AAACTTTTCATTAAATCAACGATTAACTTATTGATTAAATATTCCCGAAGAGAAATTATTGTTTCAGAAACATATTGACTTATTGTCGTATTTTTACTTTTTACATAAATATGTTTCGCTTCCCAATTGTGCAAAACTTCTTTTTCGTCTTGCATTAAAATATCGGTTACAATTTGCGCAAAATCTGGCGAAAGTTGTTGGAAATAGTGTTCGCGATTGAATTCTTCTTGATTATACTTTTCGATTAAATCATTGTAAATATCTCTAAATAATGGATTTGCTAATTCGATTTCGTCTTCCTGCAAACTGAGATAAATTCGCTGAAAAACTTTATAATCTACTTTTTCTACGACTTCGGTTACTTCGCCTTCGTCATTTGCTTTTAAAATAATATCTTCAAATTGCTCTTCATAATTCCCGTATAAAAGCAAAATTTCAATAATTTTTCTTTCGAGTTCAAAAACGATATTTACTTTTTCTTGAGTAAATTGTGGTTCATTTTTAACAACTTCAAAAGCTTTTTGTTCTGAAGCATCAGAATTTTTTAATTTTTTATTAGCTTCGGAAATGTCTTTTTGAATTAATTGAGCCAAAGTATTCAATAAAACCTGCTCCGAAATATCCATAATTCGGGAACATTCTTGAATGTAAACTTCGCGTTTAATTCTATCCGGAATTTTAGAAATACTAACGACCATATCTCTAATCAAATCGGCTTTTTTGATTGGATCATTTTTCGCTTCATCCATCAGCATTGAAGCTTTGAACTGAATGAAATCTTTGGCGTTATTTTCTAAATACTGAACAACATCTTCATAGGAATTTTTTCGAGCAAAACTATCAGGATCATCGCCATCGGGAAATGTGCAAACCTTAACGTTCATTCCTTCTTCGAGAATTAAATCAATTCCACGAATAGAAGCACGCAATCCAGCAGCATCGCCATCAAAAAGTACCGTTATGTTTTTGGTCAAACGATTGATTAGTCGAATTTGGTCTGGCGTTAAAGCTGTTCCTGACGAAGCTACAACATTCTCAATTCCTGCTTGATGCATTTGAATAACATCAGTATAACCTTCGACTAAATAACAATTATTTTGTTTGGCAATAGCTTGCTTGGCATGGAAAATTCCATACAAGACTTTACTTTTATGATAAATATCGCTTTCGGGTGAATTGAGGTATTTTGCTGCTTTTTTATCATTGGTCAAAATTCTTCCACCAAAACCTAAATTTCGTCCCGATAAACTTTGAATAGGAAACATTACTCTTCCTTTGAAACGATCAAAATGTTTTCCGTCTTCACGAACGATGGTCAAACCTACCTTTTCGAGATAATCGAGTTGATAACCTTTGGACAATGCTTCTTTGGTAAATGCATCCCAAGTTTCGGGCGAATATCCTAAACCGAATTTGGCAATGGTTTCGGAGGTAAAACCTCTTTCTTTGAAATAAGTTAGTCCTATTGCTTTTCCTTCTTCCGATTGTAAAAGTGTTTCTTGGAAATAATTTTTGGCAAATTCTGAAACCAAATACATGCTTTCGCGTTCGTTAGCTTCGATTTTTTCGTCTTGTGAAACTTCAGTTTCTTCAATTTCGATGTTATATTTTTTTGCCAAATAACGAATCGCTTCTGGATAAGTGAAATGCTCATGTTCCATTAAGAATGTTACTGAACTTCCACCTTTTCCGGTACTGAAGTCTTTCCAAATTTGCTTTACAGGCGAAACCATAAAAGATGGCGTTCTTTCTTCAGAAAAAGGACTCAATCCTTTGAAATTGCTTCCAGCACGCTTTAATTGAACGAAATCGCCAATGACTTCTTCCACTCGAGCTGCATCAAAAACTTTATCTATAGTTTCGCGGGTTATCAAATTTAGACTTTTAGATTGTTAGACTTTTAGATTATTAGATTACTAAAATCTTGAAATTGAAAGACCGTAAATTTACACATTCCGAATTTATAATTTATATTTAAAAGAAAAAAGATGCTTCATAACTGAAACATCTTTTAAAGTATAAACTAACCTAAACAATTTTTAGTTGAAATCAAATCGCACTCCAAGTGAAACGTTATTTTGTTTTACTGCATTATCGGCAAACATTGGATTTAAATCGTATTTCACATACAAACTGGTTTCTGAAAAACCGAGATATGCACTAACTCCATAAATAAAATCGTTTACATTGAAATCCCCTTTTTCTTTAGCAGTAAAATCATTTCCGTCAATTTCATAACACAATTTTTGTTTCGATTTTACTCGAAAACCTGCATATCCACCAATTCCAAGACGAACACTTTTATGCGTTTTGAAGATTTCTTTTCCAGCATCATTGATTCTTTTTTTGGTAAAATCAAATTCCAAATGCAACGGAACCGTTACAAAAACATTTCGTAAACGTGAATCCTTTAATTTAGCTCCAAAATCTTCCAAATTGGTTTGATTTCCGTCGGTTACAAAAACTCGATTATCCGTTGGACGAAGATTGTTGTACATTACTGAAAAACCATATTTGGCGTGTAAAAGATTGTTGTTTTTGAAAATTCGGGTATTTCCAGTAATTCCCCATTCGTAAAAATGTGAACCCCAATATCTGAAATCAGAGTTTGCAACACTTCCGTCGGTAACCAAATTGTTCACTCCAGCGGCAAAAACAAACTGTGATGTTGTTCGCAATTCTGACCTATTTCTAACTATTGAATCTCTTCTCTTTCTATCTGTTTCCCAATTTCTCCATTGAACGGTGAATTTTCCTTTTTTTAAACTTATTTCTGTGTCATCAATTACCTCAAATGTTGTTGGATATTTTTTTCCGTTTATCACTAGTGTATCTACTCTATATTTTTTGTCCACTAATTTTCCATTGGCTTTTAATTGAATTAAGTCTTTCAATTCTTGTTCGTATTGCGTTACTTTTAGCTCAATGTTTTCGGCTCTTTTTAAAGCGAAAACTTTCTTTTTTTCTTCTGCTTCTTTAGCCGAAATTTTTCCTTCTTCAAGTTCTACGTTGACGCTTTCCACTTCTCGTTTAAGCGCTTCTTTTTCTTGCTTGGTTACGTTATCGATTTTTGCCGAAATGACTTTAACTCTTTCGTTAAATGTATTTTCTTGCGCTGTCATTTTGCTAACAAAAAGACATAATGCTACTGCTAAGTAAATTGTAAAATTTCTCATGATTATTTATTTTAAGATTAATGATTTTTAAATTTCAATGTCAATTTCAATATCAATTTCAATGTCAATATTTGAAGTTGATTTTTGAAGTTGATTTTTGAAGTTGATTTTTGAATTTGCTATTGTTATTGACTAATGATTTCTGTTGACTACAGCTTCTTTCACCGATTTGTAATTTTTGTTTACCGTGTTCAAAACTCTTTGTCTAAACGTCATATCCAATTCGGTATCAACCTCAGAAAGAAGACTTTTGGCATCAATATTTATACTGGATTTGCTGACTTTAGTTTCCTTTTTTCTATCTTTTTCAACCGATGCTAAAAGCTCATCAACATCAACCATTGAGGTTTTTTTGATTATTTTTTCTTCTTGTTTTGGCGAAACAATTTCCTGATTAACAATTGCTTCTTCTTGATTTTGATTGATGATTGAAACTTCGTTATTATTAGTTATCTGTTGTCTGTTATCTGTTGTCTGTTGACTATAATCTTCTTTTTTTACTGAAACTGCAACTTCCTCAATTTGTCTGCTTTCCAAGTTTGGAGTTTGGATATTTGAGTTTGGAGTTTCTTTTCTTTCAGTTTCAACAACTGTGTTTTGTGATTCAATTGTTGTATTTTTTTGATTGAAAAAGAACAAACCAAGTGTTACGAATACCAAAACGCTGGCAGCAATTCCAATATACTTGAAAGAGAAAAAAGAACGCTTTGTTTTTTTTTCTTCGGCAACGGTTAGCATGGCATCCAATCGATCCCAAGCTTGAGCAGAAGGCTGAATTTCTCTTGAATTCAACTTTTCTCTTATTTGGTTTTCTATATTATTCGGTTCCATTACTGTAATTTTTTAATTTTAAAACATTGTCTTGAAGCATTTTTCGAGCGTGAGACAATTGCGATTTTGATGTTCCTTCACTAATTCCGAGCATTTGCGCAATTTCCTGATGTTTATAACCTTCAATGCAATAGAGATTGAAAACCATTTTGTAACCATCGGGTAAATTGTCTATCAAAAACTGAATGTCTTCCACTGAAAACTGACTTTCGATATTGTTTGCTTTTTCCTCAACAAAGTTTTCGTCTTCAAGAAACTTCACTTTCTTTTGAACTCTAATAAATGAAATACTTTCGTTAATCATTATTCGTCTAATCCAACCTTCAAAACTTCCTTCGTGTTTGAAATTTTTCAAATTGGTAAACACTTTCATAAAAGCGGTTATCATAATATCTTCTGCCTGATGAACATCTTTGATGTATTGACGGCAAACGCTTAGCATTTTCGGAGCATATTTTGAATAAATCTGATGTTGTGCATGCCGATTATTCTCGACAGCCAATTCGATTAATTCTTTTTCTTCTTTATGTAAGCTTATTACTTTCATTGTTCAATGGCAATGTCAAAATTCAATTTCAACCTCAAACTTCAATTTGTTATTGTTTTTTGAAGTTGACTTTTGATATTGATTTAGACCTCTATTAACAGAGACGAGAATGATTAAAAAATGGTTGCATCATTCAATTAAAAATTACGAATTAAAAATTAAATCGCTTATTTTCGTTATTTTAAAATATTATTATTTTTAATCCTGTGATTTCACTCTCGTGAAAAAACGAGATGAAATAACAAAGTTTGTGAAAAAATTTTGAAATTGAACTTGAATTATGAGATTCCTAAGGAATGACAAAGTTTAGGTTAAATTATTGAAATTGAGATTGACTTTTGAAGTTGATTTTTGAAGTTGATTTTCTATTTTTTCCTATCGATAACATAATTAACCATTAAAATCAGGCTTTCTTTATAGTTTGAATTTGGAAAATCTTGAAGTAAGGAAAGTGCTTCTTGCTGGAATTGCACCATTTTTTGTTCGGCGTACGTTAGTCCGTTTTTGTTTTTGACGAATTGAATAACTTCTCTAACTCGCTTTTTGTCTTTGTTGTGATTTTTTATTGAATTGATGCACCAACTTTTTTCTTTTGGCGAACAATTATTCAAAGCATAAATTAATGGCAACGTCATTTTTTGTTCTTTGATGTCAATACCGGTTGGTTTTCCAATAGCATCATCCGTATAATCAAAAAGGTCATCTTTGATTTGAAACGCCATTCCGATGAGTTCGCCAAAAAGGCGCATTTTTTCCACCAAAGCAAAATCTTCTGAAACTGATTTTGCACCAAGTGCGCAACATGAAGCAATTAATGTTGCTGTTTTTTTGCGAATGATTTCATAATAAACTTCTTCAACAATATCTAATCTTCTGGCTTTTTCTATTTGAAGCAATTCGCCTTCACTCATTTCGCGCACAGCAACTGAGATGATTTGAAGTAAATCAAAATCGCCGTTGTCAATGGAAAGTAACAATCCTTTTGACAGTAAATAATCGCCAACTAAAACGGCAATTTTATTTTTCCACAACGCATTGATGGAGAAAAATCCACGACGGCGATTGCTATCATCAACCACATCATCGTGAACTAAAGTTGCGGTGTGAATAAGTTCGATAACACTAGCGCCACGATAGGTTCGTTCGTTAACTTCGTTGTCATTGGAAATCATTTTTGCTACCAAAAAAACAAACATTGGTCGCATTTGTTTTCCTTTCCGGTTAACGATGTAATAGGTAATTCGGTTCAATAACGCAACCTTGGAAGTCATTGATTCGTAGAACTTTTTTTCGAAAAGTTCCATTTCAATCAAAATAGGTTGTTTTATTTGAGAAGTGACGTTCATTTATGAGTACAAAAATAGGTATTTTGCTTGAAGTAGCGTTAGTGTTATAATAATCTTAACGGTATTCAATACAATTCCTTTTTTAGCCCTGATTGTAGTGGAAATCCTTTTATGAATTGCCGGGTTTAAACCCGCAATTCATAAAAGATTGAAACGGAAAGCAGGAAAATGGATTGCAAAAATGCGCAAACGATTCGCTCCTATCCCAACTAAATTGGGATTGACACTTTACGATTTATTAGCCAATTGTCCGCAAGCTGCATCGATATCTTTTCCGCGACTGCGACGTACTTTGGCTACGATGTCATTTTGCTCTAACGCTTTGATGTAGTTATCAATGGCTTGGTCTGATGCTTGCTGAAATTCGCCATCGTCGATTGGATTGTATTCGATTAAATTGACTTTGCACGGAACGTATTTGCAAAATTTTACCAACGCATCAATCGAAGCTTTGTCGTCGTTAATTCCTTTCCAAACCACGTATTCGTAAGTGACTTTGCTTTTGGTTTTTTTGTACCAATATTGCAATGCTTCACGTAATTCGGGCAATTGGAAGTTTTTTGTAAACGGCATAATGTGGTTTCGAGTTTCTTCGATGGCGGAATGTAGCGAAACGGCGAGTTTGAATTTTACTTCGTCGTCAGCCATTTTTTTTATCATTTTGGAAACTCCAGATGTGGAAACGGTGATTCTTTTTGGCGACATTCCTAAACCTTCATCGGAAGTGATCATGTCGATGGCTTTCATCACGTTGTTGTAGTTCATCAAAGGTTCGCCCATTCCCATAAAAACGATGTTGGACAATGGTCGATTGTAATACAAACGGCTTTCGCGGTCGATGGCAACAACTTGGTCGTAAATTTCACCTGGTTCAAGATTTCGCATTCGTTTTAAACGTGCTGTGGCACAAAAATTACAATCCAAACTACAACCTACTTGACTGGAAACACAAGCTGTTGTTCGGGTTTCGGTAGGAATTAAAACACTTTCTACAATCAAACCATCGTGCAGACGAACAGCATTTTTTACGGTTCCGTCTTCGCTGCGTTGCATTTGGTCAACCTTTATATGATTGATAACGAAGTTGTTTTCGAGCATGGCACGAGTTTCTTTGGAAACATTGGTCATGTCTTCAAAACTGTGCGATGCTTTGCTCCAAAGCCATTCATAAACCTGATTTCCGCGAAAAGCTTTGTCGCCATTGGCCACAAAAAAATCACGAAGTTGCTCTTTGGTTAAACTGCGAATGTCTTTTTTCTCGATTTCCATGGCGCAAATTTAGGGTATTTTAATTATTTCATAATTCGTATTTTTGTAAAAAATAAAAACATGCATTTTCTTTCCGACGAATTAGATCATTATGTAACGCTTCATTCTGAAAACGAACCCGAATTGTTGGCGCAACTTAACAAAGAAACTCATCAAAAAATTTTGCAACCAAGAATGTTAAGCGGACATTTTCAAGGCAGAGTTTTGAGCATGCTTTCTAAGATTATTCATCCGAATAACATTTTGGAAATTGGAACTTATACTGGTTATGCAACTTTGTGTTTAGCCGAAGGTTTAGCCGAAAACGGAACGATTGACACGATTGATGTTAACGAGGAATTGGTTGATTTTCAGCGAAAGTATTTTGACAAAAGCCAATGGGCAACCCAAATTTTCCAACATCTGGGAAATGCTTTAGACATTATTCCAGCGTTGAATAAAAAATATGATTTGGTTTTTATTGATGCCGATAAAGATAATTACATCAATTATTTTAATGTAATTGTTCCGATGATGAATAAAGGCGGAATTATTCTTTCGGATAACGTTTTATGGAGCGGAAAAGTTTTGGAAGAAGTAAAATCTAATGACTTAACTACTAAAATTCTGTTGGATTACAATCAGCTTTTGAAAGATGACGAACGCGTTGAAACGGTTTTATTGCCTATTCGTGATGGATTGACAGTAAGTAGAGTGAAATAGTTTGAAATTAGAATTTAGAAGTCAGAAATTAGAAGTTTTGAGTTGGAAGTTGCGAGTTTCGGGTTTCGGGTTACGAGTTTGCGACACTTCAACTTTACTTCGTCTTCGCTCAGCATAAACTAGTGTGATAATTCCCTGAAGATAAACTTCTGATACAACTTATAACAAACAAATCCCATTGTTGCGCCAAAAACATATCCGGTTAGAATATCAGTTGGGAAATGCAATCCGAGGTAAATTCGGCTGTAAGCGAAGATTAAAGGAAACAAAAACAATAAGTAAGCGTGTTTATAATATTTTCTTAAAACCATAACCATAAAAACTGTTGAAGCCATTGAATTTGTGGCATGACCAGAGAAAAAGCTGAATGATTTACTGGTTTTTACAATTCGTAGTAAACCATTTATTTCTGTATCATTTACTGGTCGAAGTCGTTCAAAACCGTATTTGAAAAGATTTACAGTTTGGTCGCAAATCAAGAGTAAAACGGCAGTGAATAGAATGTAATAACCGAATTTTTTCCACCCGATTTTCTTTTGAAGTAAATAAAAAATAAACAGAAAAAATGGAGTCCAATAAATTTGTTTGGTAATAATCAACCACAAACCATCATAAGTTTCTGAACCCAAAGTATTGAGATAAACCAATACCTCTTTGTCTAAATCGATTATTTTTTCGAACATTATCGTTGGCGTTTTATTGGACCAGTTAAGTCTTCAAAACTTTCGGTGATTTCGCTAACAGGATTAATGTCTGGCGGTGCAACACTTGATTTTATTTCGTCAACTTCTTTGGTAAAACTTGACGTTAATTCTTTCATGCTGTCGGTTACACCATTGGCATCGGCACTTTTTTGAATTTCTGATTTGATTTCGTTAGTAGCATTTTTCAGTTGCGCCATTCCTTTTCCTAAGGTTCGTGCAATTCCAGGTATTTTATCGGAACCAAAAAGCATTAAAGCTATAAAAATAATGAATACTAATTCTCCGCCGCCAATTCCAAACATAATTTTAATCTTTTATTTCGAGTTGCAAAGTTACAAAGTCTTTTTAATCAAATTTTGATTTTAACTGTTCTTTTGGCCACGTATTATTTGTTACATCAATATCGGCAGTTTCTTGTTTTGGATCAACAACAATTTTTGTCACCGCTTTTTGTGTAGCAAATGTTCTAATCGCTTCTTTATCGTTCATTCGCCAAATTTGCGCTGGGAAATGATGATTTTCGGTTGTTCCGTCTTCAAAAGTCATTTCTACAATAATTGGCATTACCAAACCTCCAGGTTTATCGAAGGTTACTTGATAGAAATATTTTGGCGATTTTAGCTTAGCTTGTTCTTCTTTGGTAAATGTTTTTTCAATGTATTCTGCAAGCGGTTTGCTGTCTTTAATTTCAAACGGTTTATTCAACTCTGGTTTATAACTTTCGCTTCCATCGGCAATCATATAAACCGCTGGACCATCGATTTGATTTCTACGACGACGTGTTTTCAAGAACTCTTCCACTTCTTTCGAAGGTTCGTTGCTTACAAAATATTTTTTCACTTCTTTAATTCCGATGTCGTTATAATCTGTCGTATAAAACCAACCGCGCCAAAACCAATCCAAATCAAAAGCCGACGCATCTTCCATCGTTCTAAAAAAATCTTCTGGTGTTGGATGTTTGAATTTCCATCTATTCGCATAGGTTTTAAACGCATAATCGAATAATTCTCTTCCCATAACGGTTTCTCGAAGAATATTCAAAGCCGTTGCTGGTTTTCCATAAGCATTATTTCCAAATTGGCGAATGCTTTCAGAGTTGGTCATAATTGGTTCTAATCCTTTTTGATCGCCACTCATATAAGGTATGATATTTTTTGCTGGTCCTCGTTGTGCTGGGAATTTTTCATCCCATTCCATCAAAGCCATATACTCCATAAACGAATTCAAACCTTCATCCATCCAAGTCCATTGACGTTCATCCGAATTGACTATCATTGGGAAATAATTGTGTCCAACTTCGTGAACAATTACACTCATCATTCCGTTTTTTGTGCGTTCAGAAGTTACACCATTCTTATCTGGACGACCATAATTCCAGCAAATCATTGGATATTCCATTCCTTGATCTTCAGCGTTGATTGAAATGGCTTTTGGATACGGATAATCAAATGTATGAGCAGAATAACTTTTTAAAGTATGTGCAACCATTCGAGTTGAATACTCTTCCCAAAGCGGATTTCCTTCTTTTGGATACAACGAAATTGCCATAGCGGTTCTCGTTTCCAATTTTACCGCCATCGCATCATAAATGAATTTTCTTGAAGTAGAAATTCCAAAATCGCGCACATTAGTTGCTTTAAATTTCCATGTTTTTTTCTTGTCTGAAAAACCTTTCTCAGCAGCTTCGGCTTCGGCTTGTGTAACTACAATTACTGGTTTATCGAATGTTTTTTCGGCTAATTGATATCTTTTTAACTGTTCTGCTGTAAAGACTTCGCTTCTATTCAATAAATCGCCTGTTGCTTCCAAGATATGATCGGCTGGAACAGTGATATTTACGTCAAAATTCCCAAAAGGCAACGTAAATTCTCCCGAACCCCAAAATTGTTGATTTTGCCAACCTTCAACATCGTTGTAAACTGCCATTCTTGGATAAAATTGTGCCAAAACATACAATCTATTTCCGTCGGGAAATTGCTCATAACCCGAACGTCCGCCATCTAAACGGTAATTATTGATGTTGTACCACCATTTTATAGAAAATGAAATTTTTTCACCGTGTTTTAATGGTTTTGGCAACTCGATACGCATCATTGTTTGATTGATGGTATAATTCATAGGTTTTCCAGCAGCATCTTTGAGGTATTCGATATTAAATCCGCCATCAAATTTTTCTTCTAAATACGTTCTAGAAAAACCTTTTGGCGACATAGCTGGATCGGTTACACTATTTTGAATTAGAGGCGAAAGTGATTTTCGAGATTGTTGGTTTTGATCCAATTGCATCCAAAGATAATCCAAACTTTCTTTGGCATTGTTGGTATAAGTTACGGTTTCCTGACCATATAATTTTGCATTTTTATCGTCGAGTTCTAAATCGATTTTATAATCGGCTTGTTGCTGATAATATTCTGGTCCAGGCGCGCCAGAAGCTGTACGATACATATTTGGCGTTGCCAATACATCATACATTTGTTTGAATTTATCAGGATTTCTTTCCGTAGATTTTGTTTCTTTTTGGACTTCTTGTGCCGTTAACAAACTGGCTGTCAAGAGTAATATGGTTACTAAAATCGGGTTAGTTTTAGTCATATCTTTTTAGTTTTTAGGCAACTAAAATAGAACAAATGTTTGAGAAAAGAAACGTGTCAAGTTTTATTTTAACATTCCTTTAAAATTATCTTCCGTAAACAACAAGCTATTTTTCTCGCCATTGTTGTCAAATTGGATGATATTTTGCTGTTCGGGATAAATTTCCATTAAGATAGAATTTTCTACTTCGAGCGAAGTTATTTGGGCTAACTCTTTGATTTTGAAATAGCAAATCACAACATTATTCTCCATTTCTTTGGATAGAAAAGTATAATTTTTAGCTTGACCTTTTATTTTTAATTTGAATTTTTCGGCAATATATTTTTGCATTAAAACTTCGTCTTCTTTGCTTTCTTTTGGTTCGCCGATGAATGTTTTCTTATGGAATTTTTTTTCTAAAGCTAAGTTCAAATCGTCCACAAAAATTCGGGTTGTGATGTGTAATTCCTTTTTTTGTGGCACAAATTTCATTTGAAACATCCCAACATAAAATTTATGGACAGCAAAAGACGACAAGACAATTATCGCTACTAAAAAAAGGCTACTTTGTTTCCATTTCATTTTCATTTTCATTTAAAAGCGTTGTGTATTCTGTTGCTAATTTCACAAAAGCAAATTCTATTTGTATCTTATTTTCTGTTTCCAAAGCTTCTCTTAATTCTTTATTATCCGAAACATAAAAAAGAAATCCTTTTACATATTCTTCAGGAATTTTAAGTTTTTCAACAAAAAAAGCGGTTTCAAACTGATCTTCAATTTTCTTGATGGTCAATTCTTTTCTTTCAACTTCGAGTTCTTTTTTCAGCATTGCTGTTCGTCCGCTTATTGCATTCAAAATTGGATCAAGACCTAAACCAACTCCTCCACCTAAACCAACCAAAAAATAAGGATCATAATTTGACGCAGTTCTCAATCTTCGTTCAGCTGGCGTGTATTTTTTAGCAGGTTTATCCAAAATACCTAAGTCAACTGCATTGATATTAGGATAGGTTTTAATTTCAACCATTTCCAGCGGAATAACTTTAGCATGAACAACAACCGTAACGAGTTTTTTCAAAATATCGTCTTTAGAAACCTCAATGGCTTTGACATCAATTGCCATGCCTTCAAAAGTTAACTTATCGCCAACTTTTACAAACATCGAAAAATCTCCATTTTTTTCAGGATTTACAGCATTTTCCGAACGTCTATTAGTCACCACAATTGATGTTAAATCAACATCTTGACAAATGATTTTTCCTTTCAAAAAATGAAGATCATCATTTTGAGAAAAACCTATTGCATTGACGATTAAAAAAATAAAAACAAAAAAACGCTTCATTGGCAACTGTTTTACGTTGTAAAAATATCTTTTTAGAAAATAATTACGCTATAATCTTTTGTTAAAACTTATATTTGACCTTTAAAATTCAGAAAATGAAAAAGCTAATTATTGCCAGTACTTCAACACTTCACGGCGGTTCTTATTTGGACTATATTTTGCCAGTTTTAGAAAATCATTTCAAAGATTGCGAAACCATTTTATTCATTCCTTATGCTCGACCAGGCGGAATTTCGCATGATGAATACACTCAAAAAGTAGCCGAAACTTTTACTAAAATCAATAAAAAAGTAGTTGGACTTCATCAATTTGATAATGCTGCAAAAGCCGTTGAACAAGCCGAAGGTATTTTTACTGGTGGCGGAAATACATTTTTATTGGTTACACAACTTTACGAAAATAACGTGATGGATGTTTTAAGAAATACCATCGAAAACGGAACGCCTTATCTTGGTTCGAGTGCTGGAAGTAACATTACCGGAATTTCGATGCAAACAACGAATGATATGCCAATCATTTATCCGCCGAGTTTTAAAACGCTTGGTGTCATTCCGTTTAACTTAAATCCGCATTATCTCGATCCCGATTTGCAAAGCAAACACATGGGCGAAACGCGCGAAACTAGAATTAAAGAGTTTCATGCTTTTAACGATATTCCTGTTTTGGGCTTGCGTGAAGGAAGTTGGCTGGAAGTGAATGGCGAAAAGATTACTTTAAAAGGAGATTTGACTGCGCGTTGGTTTACTGCTGACAACATACCTGTTGAATTAGAAACGGGAACAGTTTTCTAATTAAAAGACTTTTGAATATTTGAGAGTTAGCGGTAACCATAATCGAAACCTTGCAAAAGAATAATTATGAAATTTATAAGAACATTGTTTTCACTATTAATTATTTTGATAATTCAATCGTGTCAAAAGAAAATTGAATGTGTAAAAGAATTGAAATTTGATAAAAGTTTGTGGTTAAAAAATCAACAGAAAGATTGCTACAAAGACAGAGAAAAGATGCTTTATAATCTATTAGACAATTATAAAATCAAAGGCCTAAAATACTCAGAAATTGAGAAACTCTTAGGAAGCGCAGAAATTGTTTCGACATCACATTCAAAGTACATTACATATACTGTAACAACAAAAAAAGATTCAACAATAGACCAAAAATATTATAAAGAACTGATTATTTTTTTAGACAGAGATAGTATAGTGAAAAGTATTATGGTTGCAAAAAGTGACAAATAAAAACTACAACTAATAGCGGTAACTGTTGCACAACCTCAATAAAAAACTAAAATTTTAAA
>NZ_JACTAC010000026.1 GCF_014486675.1 Flavobacterium macrobrachii | reverse complement strand
AATCATAATTTATTTTTATGTAAATCTAGTCGTTGTTTAAAACTAATGATAGGCCAATTAGAACTCGTGAACCGAAAAATAACCTTTATTAGATATTTATTTTAGTCTTTAGACCACTTAATATTCAAAGCCCACTTTGTGTGTTCTCCGATTTTGTATAACTGTTTTTGTTCTCTTTTACAATGCCCTAATGAGTTTATAAGTTCTACATCTGCCCATTTTATATATTCAGTATCGCCTTTTTCTAAAAGTTCTTCAAGCTCATTTTCTTGTTTTGGAGTAGGGATCAAATCTAAAATATCGTATTGCAATATTTCATAAGTGTCCCAGCCTGGTGTTCGCTTTACAGGAGTAGTTACTGTTCCAACGTAATTATAATTTACATAAGGAAAATTTTCTCTTGATAAGATTTCTCCTTTACCTGCTATAAGTTCTTCATAGAATTCTCTCCAGTGAGAAATTTCTCGATCCTGCCTTTTATTAAACCAATCTAGAAATTTAATGGCATTTTTTGCTGGTACATATAGTGCATAGTCATGTTTCATAAGACCACTTGTAGCTAATTTTGCATCATCTTTAGCCTCAAACTCTTTTCTAAGTAGACTTTGTGTTCCTTTTAATCTTTTATATTTACCGCCAACAAGTTGATAATGAGGAAAATTTGAACTTTTCACTAAAAGGTACTTGTCTTTAACTTTAATGCGGTATAAATAAGACATTGAAAATCTTATATATTGATTTTTAAATCCTAAATATTTACATTTCAGCACTAAAAAAACTCTCTTCTGGTTAGTTATTAAATCATAGAAAACATCTAAAATTAGTAGGTCAACTAATAGAAGAATACCAGCTCCTATAATTTCAGGTTGTAGATTGTCAGATACAAAATAGTACCCGACAATTATTAATATTATACCTAAGCAAAATTTAATTATATATCGTATCATATTATTTTTGGACTTGGTTGAATCTTGGTTATTGTTTCACTCAAAATTTCGTAAGTTAAAGCTTTATCAGGAAACGAATTCGCTAATGCTTCTGGTAAAACACGTAATCTTATATCTGAAAAGGAATGTCCTAATCCATCATTTTGTTCTGGACCAGTTAAATCGGCTAATGATTCAAGTTGTTCTTTTGAAAAATCAATTCCTTTTAACCCCATTTCAAATAATTCAATTCTTTCCTCTTTATCGGGTCTTTCAAATTCTAAAATTATTGCAGCTCTTCTGAGAATCGCTTCATCTAGAAAATGTAATCTATTTGTTGACATAAACACAATAGCTCTGCCGTCCAATTCTCTAATTTCGTCAATCTTTTGAATTAGTGTATTTACAGCTGCTTTCTCTTCTTGGTGCATTTGCATTGTTGAACGAGTTGTTGCAATAGCATCAGCCTCATCAATTAGTAAAAATGCCAATCTTTTTTTACCAGCTTGTGTTTTTAATTCTGCAAAAGCATCATTTACCAAATTTCCCATCTGACCATGTAAACCTTCTCCACGAACTCTTGTGCTTAGTTTCAGAAAATGACCTTCTTTCTTTAGTTCTCTAACCATTCGGTCAGCTATAGATTCAGCAGCAATAGTTTTTCCAGTTCCAGCATCTCCTGCTAAAATAATTAGTGGATATTTATCTTTTATTTGATCAATTACTGGTAACTGAACATTATGGAATTTTTTACTCCAATTTATTAATCCTTCTTGGTCAAGTAATAATTTAAGATTAGTGTAAATACGATTAAATTTTTTTTCAAATCCAACTAGATTTTTTGTTTTTTCTTGTATCGATGCACTTGGAAGTACAGTCGCATTATCAAATATTGAAGCCATTATTTAAAATTTGTTTTTTGCAGTTCATACCCTTTACTGGCATATAGTTGCGCGTTATTACTATTTAAGTGTGGGAAACTCGTGTTTACACTTGATGATACCCAGCCGATTTTAAATGAATGATTTTTCTGAAAGTTACTTTTATCACTTGCAGACAAATTATGCCATTTAGAAGTGTAAGACAAAATGACTGATAAATTTGTATTACTTAAATTTTCCCAATCATTATTACTTCCTGCTCTTTCACTTGATGTCGCCGTACCGTTAGAATTTACGGTAAATTTTGCAGCTCTTATTGCTGTTCCAGTATTAGAATTATTCAAAGTAATTGTAACTGTATCTAAATAGCCATTTTCAGCTAGTTCCATTATATCATGGAATAAGTCATCAACATAACTCATTGTCCATTTACCCGTTCTTCTTGCAATTGTTCTAATATCAGCCTCGCAACCCTCAAAGGTCTTTCTGATATCAATTACAGTGTAAGTTCCTGTTATTGTATTTGTTCCGTACATATTTATATTTTTTATTTTACATTAAATGTAGAACCGAAAACATATTTCCATTCTGTTAAAGTATCTCCTTCATTTCTTTTTGATTGTGCAATATTAAGTGAGTCAAACGCATCGGATGCTTCCTCAACTATTTCTTTCCATTTACTATCTGTCATTCTTTTAGAAACGTTATTTTCATTATTTGTATCATCGGCAACATAAATACTTGAAGTGTAGTATGCTGGTACAGAATTTATAGCGTTTTTAAATGAAATTACAGGAAAATTTGGTCCACTCAAGAATTGAAAAAATCTAATTATTGCCTCTTCAATATTAGTTTCTATCCCATTATTAATATCTAGGTAAGCTACTATTAATTCAATTACGTATGAAGATAATCCTGGCTCATCATCAGTTGGTTTTATTTCTTTTTCATTTCTCCACCATTTTAAAGCTCTTACTATACTTGTATATGATGGATTATTTCTTCTGTTGTTTAAAGAAAAATCGAGTTGTTTAGAAATACTAGTTATGTATTTTGAACCACCTCTTCTTGATGGTTGCCAAACATATTCTGCTGGAGACACTATTGGTACAACAGGTACAATATCTACCTCTAAACCTGAACCACTAAAGATAATTGTTATAGATTTTGTATTACCCTTAGCATCAACTACTTTTCTGATGTCTTTTTGAGGGTATATTTCTTCAAGATAAGTAATGATGTATTCGAAAAGTTTGTTCAAATCGTTCTGTATATTATCATCGCCTCCAACAAATAAAACCAAATCAATATCTATTGGATAATCTCCAGTTGGCTTTAAAATTGTATGTTTTTTCCAAGAACCTGCTAAAATGTATTTTGTCACTTTTAGACCATGACTGTCATCGTTTTTAATTTTGTTCTCCAGTTTTTCTTTAAGATTATTTATCTGAGCTCTGTATTTTGGCATATCCTCAGCCTTTAGCTTAATTTTGTCAACAAAAAAACCTAATTCGTCGTTTGTGTATTTCATCTTATTAATTTTATGTTAAAAGTTTATTCAAATATTATTCCCTATATTGTAATCTGACATACTGGCATAATAACTATTTTTTAAGGAGCATTAATTTTGTATGTAAGTAATTTATTGATTATTATCATAGTTAGCTTTATTTTAATTTATAACTTTGTCTCTACTATTACTACCAAAAGCGTTACCACGGTTTTAGGTAGTATTATACAGAATCAATACATGGCGTGGCAGGAATTACAAAATGAAACTACCGAAAATCTCATTGAATACATTCAATGGTCAAATGATCCGGCATACTCTAGTACGTCTGATGATGCATTCATGGTATTCTGTTTTAGGTTTCAAATTCAGTTGTTGAAAAAATTAATTCCAATATGCAAGCAATGGAATTTAGACCAAGATTATGCCGTTCAATTAGGTGAAAAGGTATTTGAAAGATTTAGAAAATACGCAGGAAGTTTTAATAAGGATAAATGTAACAAAGAGATTGACCTTTGTGTGCTTTTTTTTCTTTTTAGAATTGCTCAAAATCTTCTGCCTGGTTTTAAAAATGAAATTCTTGGAAATGATTTAAGTCCATATATTGGGGATGAAGAAATTATTAAAGATTTTCCAGATATGGAACAATCAAATATGCAACCATCAAAGCTGAGAGAGTTAAAACGAATTCAAGAAATAATTCAAAATGCACTTGATCGATTATCTCCAAAACATAAAGTAATTTATTTAACCTATAAAATGCATGAAAAAGACGGTTATAAACTTCCAAGAAAATTACTTGAAAGTTTGAGAAACGAGCTTGATTTATCACAAGCAACCATTAGAAGCTATAAAAAAGATTCATTTGATATTGTGGACACTTATTTGAAATTATATGGCTCAAAGTAAAAAACATATAACACCCGAGAACGTTACCGAATGGTTAGCATCAACTGGATTTCTTTTTCCAAGAAATGAAATTGAGTTGGCTAGGTTTGAAACCCTTTTTGGTAATATTGATTATGGTTTAACAGGATTAGAAATAGATCCTGCAAAAATAATAAGAGGTGAAGAAATCCCTAAAAATATACAAATACCAGAATCTTTAAAACCTGAAGAGATTTCAGAGTATAGAATGGTTGCTCGTAATGGCAGTAAATTACCTGAACACATTTTAAACAAAATAAAGAACAATCAAAATAATTCAAAAAAAAATGGTGATACCGAATCATCCGATAAATGAGATAGATAAACTTGCTGAGTTTATTGCTAAAGATTTTTCAAACAAAAATCTCACTCTTTTAGATGAAATAGCAAAGGATGAGGATATCTCACATTATTTCGACCATTATGAGGATGCCTTTGATGGAATGTTACTTTATGATACAGAAGATTTAAATTTTCATATTCACATAAATATTGATAATGGAAATAATGAATATTCTAAAAGAGGTCGCTATACTTTTGCACACGAATTAGGACATTTTTTTATTGAGCAGCACAGATTAGGATTAAAATATGGTTTGCTTGAACCACATGCATCTTTTCACAATATCAATCAGAAAAACTTAATGGAGCTTGAGGCTGATTATTTTGCGAGTGTATTACTTATGCCAAAAGAGAAATTTAGAATTGTATCTGGAGGTAGAAACTTTTCTTTTGATACTATTTTTAAGTTGTCTGAAGCATTTCAAACAAGTATTCTTGCAACATTAATTAGATTTTGTAAGATAGGAACTCATGAAATTTTTGCCGTCATATCTAAGGATAATATTGCAAAATGGTTTCTACGAAGCGATGATTTCCCACAATGGCCATTTAAGTTTAAAGTTGGAGGTATGCTTCCAAGAACTACGGTTGCAAGTGAATTCTTCACAACTCCCGAGAGTAAGTATACAGCTATTCAAGAACTTTCGGCGGATGATTGGTTTTATCCATTTGTTAATGATGGTCGTGCTAATAAAACAATGTATGAGCAATGTTTTTATTCTGATAATTATAGTTATGTAATAAGCCTTTTATGGTTTAAATAGTTTCATAAATAAACAAATAGTAAACCTATTTATCTAATTGTTCCTGTAAAATAATAACATCTAAAAGAGGTTTAATTTTTTCAAAAGGTTTCACCCATATTGATTGTGAATTTTCAATAATTGAGCATAAAACACCAATACATTCTCCTTTTTGATTGAGAACAGGTGAGCCACTAAGTCCAGCCCAATCTTCATAATCAGAAATTACTTCTTTTGTTTTTAATAAAATATAGTCTCCATATTTCTCTATGAATTGAATACCTTCTTTGTGAGTGTTTTCTCTATGAAGCATAACTCCTTTGAACTGAGGTCTTATTTTTCCTTTTATAAAATAAAAATCATTAGTATTTGGCTCAACGATATGCTCATCTAAAAATTCGAACTTCTCTTCGTTTTTTTTTACAAAAATATTGCCTTCACTATCTTGTATTTGCTCATCAGTAACAAATGGAGCAATTATTTCATTTCTGTTAATTAAACTTATGGCAACATCAAAAAGTTCGGCTTTCTTATTTGGATTAAAAAAATCTATTTTCTCCATATAATAAAAACCACCAATTGGAGTCATCAATGTTGACAAAGTATTTTTATCACTGATATTATTTAAGATTGCTACATGATTATCAATCCCTGTTCTTTCATTTATCTTATGATCTTCAATATGAATGTTATGGTCAGCAGTTATAAAAAAAAGATTTTCTTTATAATTTATGAAGAACCCCGAACCAAATGCAATTGGATTTTCAAGATTTTGATTTTTACATATTACAATTTGATAATTCGTTTTGGCTAAAATTTCAATTAAATTAAATTCCTTTTCTACTAATTTCATATTATGATTTTTCTGCTGATTGTCAAATATACTCAACTTCTTTTATTCCAATTCTTTCCAACTATCAATTTAACTGTTCAAGTTTTGCAATAAATTTCACAATCTTTTCCACTTTCTGGTTTTCAGTAGCGGTTGAATTTATGCTCTGAATTATTTCATTTTGTTCCTCAATTGTGAGTTTATTGAATATATCAAGTACTTCAGCATCTTTGAAACATTCAAAAATCATTTGATTTTCATTCGTTTTTTCTTTGTTTTGATTTTCAAGATAGAGTGTGACATTGACAAAATCTCCAGCGCCTTTTCCGATAGAATTTCTAATTTCTGAGTTTAACGCCATTTTTTTGTCGGAGTTTTTCATTGGCCCCAAATTCTTATTTTTAATTTCAAAATTGTCAATTTTACCAGATACTTTTAAATCTCCCCATTTTCCTTTTATATTTTTGGTATTTGGTATAATAAGTTGATAAGTCCAAGCACCATTTCCTGGAGTATATATAATTTCTAATCGTTCATTTTCAATTATAAAATTCATAGTTCTAATTTAATTTTTTTTTGATTCTTATTTTTTGGAGTCTTAAAACATTACCGAAAACTTATAGATGACATCAAATATACATCACCTTTTTCTGTTTTTTCAAATATCATTTTTAAAGTAGTATCTTTTGATCTAAAATATTTTGCTCCGAATGTAAACTCGGATAATTATTACCGGAATTGAATACTATATTTTTGAGTATGTAGTATAAAAAAAGATGCCGGAAGCATCTTGAATTGTAATTTTTATATTTGGAGTGATTAATTAAAATACGGTATCATTAATTTTAATTAATAAACGTTTTAAAGCATTTTCCTTTAATGTGTTTTTGGGAGTTTTACCCACAATATGTTTTTCCAAAACATACGAAATTAGATGGCATCTAGCTTGACTGAAATCCTTATTGTTTTTTTGAACTAACATATCTTGGGTTACTTCGAAAGTAAATAAATCAGTTTCTGTAGATGATGTCATCATTACACATACGTATAGTTCGTCTTTGTCGTAAACGTCTTCGTTAGAAATTATAATTGCAGGATGTGTTTTTGTTTCCTTTGAGTAAGGTAAATCAAAAAATACGTCAATAATATCGCCTTTTTGGAAACTCATTAACAAGAAAGTAATTTGTCTAGAGAAGCTGCTTTCATTTTAGAAAAGCCTTCTTTTAAATCATCTTCAGTTTCAATTATTGGAGCTGATTTATATACATTTTTGTGAAGTTTGCTTTCTAATTTGTATAAACATTCAAGCGAATATTTGATATTTTGTTTTACATCATCGCTGTCTAAATAATTAGCTTTGGCTAAATCGACTTCAACATTCTCTAAAGATGTAATTATTCCTTTCATTTCTGAAAGCAACGATGTAGATTTTTCTAGATTAAGTGCATCAATACGATTTAATGCTCCTTCTAACGCTAAGTTGAATGTAGTAAGATGATTGTTGTATTTAGTGACCATTTTATTTTTAATAAAATACAAAAACCGAACAATGAATGATACTTTTTTAGTATCACTTACTATTGGTTGTGCCATGTCTTGTATGTCAATACTTAAATACATATAGTAATTGTAATGCAAATTACGTTCCAAATATAGTTATTCTAATCAATATTACAATAGATAAGGACTAAAACCGATTGAAGTTACTGATTTTGAAAGTTAATTTACTTTGTTTGTTAAACGTTTAAAATTGTAAAATGTTTCAAAAAGTATGTTAAAATGGCTTTTTGATGTGAAGTTATAAACTAAAATTAAAGAGTGCTATTTTCTACTTGATGCTTTATCGCTTTTAATTTAAGTTCATTAAAACCAATAATATTTTCAAACATTTCCAACCTGTCTTGGAAAATGTTTAAAATCTCGAATATTCCAATAAAATATATTTTACTTCTTAATGAATTATTAAAATCCATTTTCTTTTCATCTAATTCATTATTGAGAATAATTGCTGCTCTTAAATTAATCTCCAATAATACATCGATATCATAATCTTTAAAATTTTCTGAATATTTAAAAGGAATTATCCATGCATTATAGACTTCTTCAATCAACTTTTCAAATTCTATTTCTGTTATAAAATAATCATCTGGTTTTTTTCCAATGAATACTTTTGGGGATTTTTTATAAAACTGATCCTTCGTTATATCTACTATTATTTCTGTATTTTTTTCAAATGTCAACCAAAAATGAGACTTCGAAACATTTTTAAAATATCCTGCTGTAATGTAATTATTTAAATTATTGTTTTCAAGATGCAATGATAATGGATAACTTAATGAAAAACACTTTCCATTTGGTTTTACCGAACCAAGTGTTGCATCCCTGAAATTTTCTGCCAATCTCAAAACCTCCTCTAATTTTTCTTTTTCCATTATTTTTCTTTAAAGTATTTTATTTTCAAAAAAGTACAACTATTGAATCTTTTAATGACTTGTATGTAATCGCTCGTTTTATTTTCTGCAAAGTAAAAGAAAGAATAAAAAAATTAAAAATTTAGATTGTTATACATAAAATCAATCGGATTAATTCCTTTTCCATCTTCCATGCCTAATGCCTTAGGTGAAACGTCATGAGTTGGCCAAAGTACATTTGCATTTGATAATTGAAGTAGTTTAGATTCTTGAATCTCTTTTGAAAATTTAGCAAACTTACCATTCTCATTATTATACATAAACGAAATAGCACTTGCAATTAAATCTGCACATTGAACACCAAATTCATTTTTTGAATCTACCATTTCTAAACTATTTATTTGAGGTGGAAATGTAATTTTTCTAATATCATAACCTATTTCGATAACTTCAGGTGACATTTTTGCAATTTTTTCAGTATGATCTATATAGTGTTTATAATGTTCAATCTGTTTTGAAGTATCCATTTTTACATCTATCTTATTTTTACTTTTTTTATACCATTTATCACACAATACAAGAAAAGTTGAAAATGTCACATCAATACTATATTTATCTATTGATTCCATTATTTTAGTTATGTATCTTTCACTATCAACGATTGGCTTAACTACACTTTTTTCTTTCACTGAATCAAGTAATTTACTTGCGATAATGTAAAAGCTATTTACAGCCTCTACATTCTTAACCCTTACCATATTCACAAATTTCTCGATTAAATCTTGATAAAGAGTTTTGTCCCAAAAAAAATTACCAAAATAATAAATCCAGTTGGCGTAAGCTATATTTTTTCATGCCTATACAAATCAAAACCATTTTCGAACATGACAGTTTCAATTAATAAATCAGTAATCTGACCACATACATTAAATTCTTTATGTGCTACATAAAATATTATATGCTCTTCCTGTATTAACTTATGATTCAAAAAGCTTATAATTTTTTTTCTTCCAGTTGAGCTATTTTTCAAGTTTTTGAAATGCACTTCGTCACTCATTTCGAAAACTTCCTTAATTTCTTCAAGTTCTTTATCATTATAATTTACTGATGCCAAAACAAAAACTTTCTGCTCTTTGTTGAGCATATCTTGTCCGGTATTGCCTGACTCATCAAAATATATTGTAGTATGTGACATTCCTTTTAATTTTAACTCATTAGTATATTTAATTCAGGATTTTAAAAGTTGAAAAGGTATAATATATTTCTAAACTTAATTAGCCATCAACCATTCATCAAGGTTGTTAAAATTTATTATTTTTTCATTTCTTGTAATTACTGGAAACCTTGAAATAACAAAATGTTCAATTTTACTTATTCCTAACTTTTCAATTAACAAATTTTCTCTTTTTATTTCTTTAATAATAGCACGTTCATAATATTTACATAACCTTCGGTTTAAGCCAGTAATTACTTTGTAATTTCTATTAATATCAGATATATTGTAAAAGTTATTCTTACACTGAAAGTTATAAATTTTATCTTTTTTTATAGTTACTACATCAAACTCTTTTCTGTTTATTCTTGTTATCTTAGTATCAATAAAACCATTTGATTCAAGAATTTCACTAATTCTATTTTCAAAAATAAATCCAGAGTTTACCTGAAACTTTCTATTTGACATTAAATCATTTAAAATCAAATTATAAGCGTATCTATTTAATAAAACAACTGTCGAGTAAAACTTTTTGTCTGATTTTTGGAAAGGTGAAATGGAATTTAAATTTGTGAAATATTCTGCTGAGTCATTGTAAAGATTTAAAGTTTTGACTTTATTTTGAATTTTTTCAAACTCGGATTCCTCAATAATAATATCGTAATCATTATTTAGATAATAGGCAATTTCTTGAAATAGAATGTTCAGCTCTTTATATTTATTTGTAAACTCAACATTATATTTTTTAAATGCAGAAGACAATAAAATCATTGTGTCGGCAATTTCATTAAAAGAAAATATTTTTTTTGCATTTTTACCCACTAAAGTTTCAATTTCTATATCTTCCTTTCGAAATTCTAGTTGATCCATCAGAGATAATCTCTGGGGATTAAGGTAAAATGATTCTAATTGATTAAAATTAAAATTTCCGATACCTTTTTTATCATCAAAAACCATTTCAAAATCAGAAATACTATTGTTCACTAATAGTTTTTGATATGATGTCGTTATATTTACTAGACAACTATCTAAAATTTGTAAAAAGTCATTTAGTAAATGAATAAATTCAGACTTTTTATTACCCTTAGCTATTTTTGGTATCAAAAATAATGTTGTTACAAAATATATTCTTCTTGATTGAAAAAAATTAATACTATTCTTCGCATCATTTAGATTGATAGTATTATCATAAATATCATAATATTGATTTTCAATGAAAGCTAAATTAATTGACGAAGTCATCAACATTATTTGATAATACCTCCTTGCTACATTTTCATCAAATCTTTCTTTCAAAAAATCCATAGTATTCTTTATGGTCAAAAAAGAAGTTTGATCTTTGAGGTCTATTTTAGAATTTAAAAAAAGATTTAAGTTCTCATCATTTTTTATTTCAAAAGGAATATTGATCAATTCATCTATGCATTGTAGTAGTAACCTCCAATCATTAAATAAACTAATTGGTTCATATTCAGAAATTTTATCATAAAATGATTTTATATGATATTCAATACTTTCTTCAAAAAAAGCATTTAGTTCTTCTGTTTTCATTTTTCCTTGTGGAAGTTTCATTTTCTTCGATTTATGGGATTATGTCAGCTTATAAATATATAAAAAAAGATGCCGAAGCATCTTTAATAGTATAAATTGTTTGGGACAATTTATTCATCTAAATCAAATTTGAAATCGAAAAGCTCTTTGGGATGAGCTTTTAATCCTTTTGCAAGTTCCAATACAGTTCCAATTTGAATATTGACTTCTCCTTTTTCAATTTTACTAATGACACTATGATCCAAATCACAACGTTGTGCCAATTGCCTATAACTAAGACCTTGCAGAACTCTAAATTTTTCTAGTTGCTTGCCAAATGAAGTTTGAAATTGCTGTTTTAACTCTTTGTTCATTGCGATTAAATTATTCAAGCAATTTCAATACATTCTTAAAAAATATTGTGGCAATATTCTACCACAATTGAAATATTTTATTATATTAGCACCGAATTAATTAAATTTGCGATTCTTCATTTAAAAATATTTGAAGCATTCGCTTTGAATCTCGTTTCGGAAAACTGGCGTTTTTAAAACCACGAGAGGATAAGTCTGATGCTCACGTCTTATGGCGTGGGCTCACTTATTTGTGGTTGGGTATGCCAGTACCTCTGAAACGATAAGCTGAGTTCCATGCCTTTTTTTATTCTACAAAATTGGTTTACTCACAGGTTTAAAGTAATGCTGAAATCAAGCGTCGCAGTTGTTTTATTAACTTTTAAAACTGTGTGCCTATGAAAAAATGATGAGATTGCTTCGTGCCTCGCAATGACAAGTTGCCACGTCGTAATCCGTTGTAATGACAAACTAAACTTCGAATTGTCCCTCGACTGCGCACGGGATGACAAAAAAAAGACTTCCTACGTCGTCGCCAAACTAGTTAGGAAGCCTAGACAAACAAAACTAATGTTTCATTTAACTCAACCAAAATTATGAATAAATTTTCATTGTACAAGGACAGGTGCATTATTATGATGTGCTGTCTTTGTTTTCAAATGACGTTTGCTTCGGGAGAAAAGAAGCAAGAAGCAAGAGGAGATTGCTTCGCCAATTCGCTATCGCTCGTGTCCTCCTTTGTCGGAATGACAAAAATACAGCAAAATATTACTGGAATAGTCAGTGATGCCAATGGCGCATTGAATGGTGTAACAGTCTCAATTAAAGGCAAACCAATAAATACTATAACCGATACCAATGGTCAGTTTACTATAGCTGCTACTGAAGGCGATGTGCTTGTTTTCAGTTTTGTAGGATATAAGGAAGTCGCAGTCGCAGTTGACAGTCGCAGTACTATCAATGTTACAATGCAGGAAGATGCAACAACTTTGAGGGAAGTGGTTGTGAATGCTGGGTATTATAGTGTAAAAGATAAAGAGCGAACTGGGAGTATATCAAAGATTACTTCTAAAGATATAGAAAAACAACCTGTGACTAATGTACTTGCGGCTATGCAAGGACGTATGGCTGGTGTGGATATTGTACAGGATAGTGGAAGTCCGGGTGGTGCTTTTAGTATTAAAATTAGAGGTACAAATAGTTTGCGTGCTGATGGAAACCAACCGCTTTATATTATAGATGGTGTTCCATATTCGTCGGAAACTATTGGTTCTATTGCTACTAGTGGAACGGCACCAAGTTTGACCAGTCCGTTAAATTCTATTAATCCATCGGATATTGAGAGTATTGAAGTGCTCAAGGATGCTGATGCCACGGCGATTTATGGTTCGCGTGGTGCTAATGGTGTGGTATTGATTACTACTAAAAAAGGAAAGGCAGGAAAAACCACCTTTACTGTGAATGGTTCTACGAGTGTTGGAAGTGTTACCCGAACACCTAAACTGATGAATACGCAACAGTATTTAGCGATGCGCCAACAGGCATTTGCGAATGATGGCATTAGTGTTTATCCCGACTTTGCCTATGATGTGAATGGTACTTGGGATGCCAACCGCTATACGGACTGGCAAAAGGAATTTATTGGTGGTACTGCCGAGGTTAATAATTTACAAGCTTCGGTTTCTGGCGGAAGTGCCAAAACACAGTATTTATTGAGTGGGAATTATAGAACTGAAACGACTGTTTTTCCTGGTGATTTTAAGTATAACAAAGGTGCTGCACATTTTAACATGAATCATACCTCAGACGATGACAAATTTAAGTTGGTGTTTTCGGCAAATTATACTGCGCAAAAGAATAATCAACCTGCTACTGATTTGACAGCAGTATCGCGAACCTTGGCACCTAATGCACCTGCGCTTTATGATGCTGATGGGAACTTGAATTGGGAGAATAGCACTTGGGATAATCCGTTGGCAACCATGTTGTCGGAATTTGATTCGAATATAAAAGACTTGACTGCGAATACTGTTTTGTCTTATCAAATTTTAAAGAATTTACAAGCGAAATCGAGTTTTGGTTATTCGGATTTGAAGAATACGGAAAGCAGAACCCAGCCGCATACGATGTATAATCCGGCTTATGGATTAGGAAGTGAGTTTTCGGGATTGAGTGTTAGTCAGACTGATAGAAGTACTTGGATTGTTGAACCTCAATTGAATTGGAATACCACTCTTGGAAAAGGAAAAGTAGAAGCTTTGGTTGGAAGTACTTTTCAGCAACAGGAAACCAATCGATTGTTTATGAATGGATTTGGATTTTCGAGTAATAGTTTGATTCACGATTTGGCTTCGGCATCGATTAAAACTATTGACTTGAGTGATGAAACGATTTATAAGTATCAAGCCTTTTTTGCCCGAATCAACTATAATTGGAATGAACGTTATCTACTAAATATTACCGGTCGCCGTGATGGTTCGAGTCGCTTTGGAACTGGC
This sequence comes from Flavobacterium macrobrachii, assembly GCF_014486675.1. Lineage (GTDB taxonomy): Bacteria > Bacteroidota > Bacteroidia > Flavobacteriales > Flavobacteriaceae > Flavobacterium > Flavobacterium macrobrachii. The sequence goes on along the minus strand of NZ_JACTAC010000026.1, from coordinate 25,683 downwards.
AAGCAGTTTGCGACTTTTGGCGCTGTTGGTGCGGCTTGGATTTTCTCGAATGAAAACTTTTTAAAAGATAATTCAGTGTTGAGTTTTGGAAAATTACGCACGAGTTATGGAACGACTGGTAATGATCAGATTGGCGATTATCAGTTTTTGGACACTTATGCTTCATCAGGCAATACCTATCAAGGATTGATTGGATTGCAACCGATACGGTTGTTTAATCCCGAGTTTGGATGGGAAACGAATAAGAAATTTGAAGTGGCGTTGGAAACTGGCTTTTTGAAAGATAGACTGTTTTTAACTACTGCGTATTATTTTAATCGTTCGTCTAATCAGTTGGTTGGTATTCCGTTGCCCGGAACGACTGGGTTTGGTTCGCTGAATGCCAATCTTGATGCTACAGTGCAAAATAGTGGACTTGAGTTTACACTGCGAACTGTAAACATTCAACGTACCAATTTTGAGTGGACAACTAATTTTAATATTTCTGTTAGTAGAAATAAATTGGTTTCTTATCCCGGATTGGAAAGTTCTACGAATGCTAATCGCTACATAGTTGGTCAGCCGATTAACATTATCAAAGTTTATAATTACACAGGCATGAACCCAACTACTGGTGTTTATGAGTTTGAAGATGTGAATGGTGATGGTGTGATTACTTCGATAGGAGATAGAACAGAAATTGTTGATTTAAGTCCCGATTTCTTTGGTGGCTTGCAGAACAATTTTAAGTATAAAAATCTACAATTGGATTTTCTGTTTCAGTTTGTGAAGCAAGAAACTTTTGGACCCACTCCAGGTGTTCCCGGAACGGCGGTTAATCAGTTGGCAAGTGTGAGTAATTCAAATGGACAACAGCCGCTTACTAGTGGTGTTAATGGCGATATTATCAATGGTTATTTCCGCTATGCACTGAGTACAGGAAACATAGAAGATGCTTCGTATGTGCGCTTGAAAAACATATCGTTGACGTATGACTTGCCTTTGAAAAAGAGCAAAGGTGTTCGATGTCAATTGTATTTGCAAGGTCAGAACTTATTGACTTTTACCAATTATTCTAATGGAGATCCCGAATTTAAGTTTAGTAATTATTTGCCACCGTTGAAAGTGTATTCGGCTGGTGTAAAACTGACTTTATAATCTTAATTTATATGACTATGAAAAATTTTAAAATAACAATTTTGGGTTTCGTACTACTATTGAATTTAGTAGGATGTGATAGTTTTGTGGATGTTGAAACGCCCAATTCGCAACTAACTGGAGTTACTGTTTTTGAAGATAGAACTACAGCCAATGCGGCGATGATTGATATTTATTCAAAGCTACGCGATACAGGATTAATAGCAGGAAACGCTAATGGTTCTGGAGTAAGTTTGGGATTGTATGCTGATGAACTGACTTATTATGGTGCTACTGATGATAACACTACGTTTATTTTTAACAATACGATGCTTGCGACTACATCAATGGCATCGCAGATGTGGAATGAAAGTTACCAGCAGATTTATTGTGCCAATGCCGTGATTTACGGTTGCCAGAACTCGACCGGACTTTCGACTGCTGATAAAAATCAGTTTATTGGTGAAGCACTATTTGTTAGGGCTTTGGTGCATTCTTACTTGGTGAATTTGTATGGTGATGTGCCGTATATCACAACTACTGATTATGAAGTAAACCGTTTGGTCAGTAGAATGCCAACAGCGGAAGTTTATACTAACATTATTTCCGATTTGCAACAATCGATTGCCTTATTACCAGAAGCTTATTTTGCACCGGAACGCGTTCGACCTAATCGTGCGACTGCATCGGCATTGTTAGCACGTGTCTATTTGTATAATGGTAATTGGGCAGAAGCTTCGAATGCTGCCTCGGCTGTTTTGAATAATGCAGACTATGTTTGGGAAACGGATATTGATAAGATATTCTTGAAAGATTGTACGGCTACGATTTGGCAATTCTCGCCAAAGTTGGAAGGTAATAATACGGATGAAGGTTCTGTATTTGTATTTCAAACAGGACCACCGCCGTTTGTTGGATTGCGTGAAGAATTGTATAATTCGTTTGCGAATGATGACCTTAGAAAAAGTCATTGGATTGCGACAGTAACGGATGGTTCTGACACTTGGTATCATGCCAATAAATACAAGCAAAATAATAACACTGGAACCTCTGTGGAGTATTCGATAGTGTTTCGATTGGCGGAACAATATTTAATTCGTGCCGAAGCTAGAGCACGACAAGGCGAATTGAGTAATGCGAAACAAGACTTGAATATGGTTAGAAGTTTGGCAGGATTGCCGAATACTACAGCTAACACTGAAGCTGAAATTATTGCCGCTGTGCAAGACGAACGACACTTTGAATTGTTTACTGAACAAGGACATCGCTTTTTTGATTTGAAACGAACTGGAGCGTTGAATACTGTTTTGCCAATTGTGAAATTGGGATGGAATAGTACTGATGTTCATTGGCCAATACCCGAAACGGAATTATTGGCTAATCCGAACCTAACTCAAAATCCCGGCTATTAATGAAGTTTACTTATTTACCAACGTTTTATGGTGTGATCGCCATACTATTAGTTGGGTTAGTTCCCTGTCCTGTAATGGGACAGGTGCTAACTAAGAAGCACGTAACCGAAGCCGATTATGGTTTGTGGCATACTATGGGAAGTGAGCAATTGTCTGATAAAGGCAATTGGGTTAGTTATCGGTTTTCGTATGAAAATGATATGGATACTACGTTTGTGGTACATACTAAAACTGATAGGAAGTTTGTGTTTCTCAATTTGCAACATGGTCAATTTATTGGGGAAATAAGCTTTGCTTTTATCAAAAAGGAAGGATTAGTATTGTTTGATTTGAAAAACGGAACAGAGAAATTATATGCGAATGTTAGTAGGTATGACTATTCGGCTGATGGACAGTATTTGGTTACTTTGGAAGATGCTCGTGCACTAGTTATAAGAAAGAATGAAACAGTTACTGAGCGAATTGAAAATGTAACGGCTTATGAATGGAATTTGGACAAAACAAAGTTGGTCTATGCAACTTCTGAAAATGGTAAAGGTTCGATAGGTTCTTTGAGTTTAAAAAATACCTTTAGTAATCAGGTAATTTTGAAACCAAACGCGCAAACTTTTGAAGTTTTGAAGTGGCAACAAAATGGTAATTCTATTGCTTTTTATGGAGTTGATAAAGGTAATGAGGTTGTGTGTTATTATGATTTTGTGGCCGCCAAATTATATACGGTGAAATCTTCGGATGCTATTTTTCCGTCTCAAATGAAAATTTCTCCCGATCAAAATATTGCACTGAAGGTTTCTCGTGATGGCAAAAAGGTATTTTTTGGAATAACGAATGTTGTGGCAAGAGACACTACTGGATATTCTGGCGGTGTTGAGGTTTGGCATGCCAAAGACCAGTTGCTTTATCGTGAAAGAAAGTTGAGAGCAAGTGTACCTTATTCGCAATTTTTAGCGGCTTGGTTTGTAAAAGAAAGACTTGTTAAACCAATTAGTTCGGAGCAAAAAAATTGGTTTGCTTTGAATGGTACTCAAGATTATGCACTTGTGGCGGATAAATATCAGTATAAACCAAAATATAAATTATATGCTGATATGGATTATTACTTGATGAATATTAGAACCGGAGTAAAAGAATTGGTACTTAAAGAACAGAGTGGATATGATAGTCAGATTGATTTTTCACCAGACGGAAAGTATATAAGCTATTACAAAAATAGTAATTGGTGGGTTTACGATATTGAGAAAAAATCACATACTAACATTACTCAAGGATTGAATGTTAGTTGGGATAACTGGGTTGATGATCCAGGTGCTGAATTGCGTGTTTGGGGTCAGACCGATTGGACAAAAGATGGCAAATTTGTATTGTGTTATGATTACCATGATATATGGGCTATTTCACTAGATGGAAAACAACGTAAACGACTGACTAATGGTAAAGAAAAGAACTTGCGATTTCGATTTGATAGATCTGCTGTATCAAATAGTCAAGAGTTTAATTATTCAGAAACTGGGACTTTTATATATGATTTATCGAAAGAAGTTGTTATAACTTCTTATAATTTGCAAAGTGGTGCGCATGGATTTTTTACTTTAAAACCTAATCAAGAAGCAAAGCAACTTATTATTGATGATGCGATGGTTACAAAATTTACAAAATCAAAAAAAGGCACTGCTTTTATTAGTGTGAAGCAACGATTTGATTTACCACCAACATTAGTATTTGACAATAATGGTTTGCAAAAAGTAATTGTATATAGTAATGAGCATCAAAAGAACTATCATTGGGGAAAAACGGAAATGATACATTATACTGATAGTAAAGGCACGCCTTTGAATGGTATTTTATATTATCCTGCGAATTATGATGCTAGCAAAAAATATCCGATGGTTGTGTTTATTTATGAAACTTTTTCAAAATATAGGCATGATTATATTACTCCAAGTTTGCATAATGGGATTGGGTTTAATATTGTCAATCTAACTGCTGATGGTTACGCAGTTTTGTTACCTGATATTTCATTTGAAAAAGGAAATTCGTGTATTTCGGCAGTTGACTGTGTTACAGCAGCAACTAAAAAGGTAATAGAAATGGGTGTTGCTGATGCTAAAAGAATTGGACTCACTGGACAATCCTTTGGCGGATATGAAACTAATTTTATAATTACACAAACGGATCTATTTGCTACAGCTATAAGTGGTTCGGCAGTATCTGATAATTTACAGCATTATTTCACCATTAATACCAATGATCATGAAATTGATGGCTGGCGTTATGAAAATCAGCAGTACCGTATGGGATTTTCTTTTTATGATAATCAAGAAGCTTATCATAGAAATTCACCTTTGCTGAATGCTAGTAAAATAAATACACCGCTATTGACTTGGGCTGGTAAAATAGATGAAACAGTACAACCACGACAGGCTGAAACTTTTTACGCGGCTTTACGACGATTAAAAAAAGAACATGTTATGTTGGTGTATGACAACGAAGGTCATATTTTTCAAGATCCAAAAAACCAAGAAGATTTACTAAGAAAGATGAATGATTGGTTTGGTCATTATTTAAAAGGTAAGCCAAAGGCATCATGGATGAAATCTGATTTAGAAGAGTAAAGATAAAAGTATGCAGTTTTCTACAGATGAAAACTGCATACTTAATTTTACTTGCTTAGAGAACTTTATACAAGTTCACACTACAAGCGTTTGCAGCATTTTTATGCCAAACACGTCTTGGAGTTGCCTCACTAGACATACAGTTTTGGATTGTAGTCGTTGGAGTACAATCTACCGTAACTTGAAGACAATTTGCAATTGATGGATTTTGTATAAATCCAATGATAGAAACTGTCTTTTTTGCTTCTTTAACTTTAGCATTTTTTGAGCTAACTGCTCCGGCACTTGCCAATGTGAATGCCAACACTGGCAAGATCACTTTTAAAATGGTTTTCATGGTAATAGAATTTTAATTACTTTTTTGACTTACTCTTTTTTACAGGTTTTCAGTCTCGTTCCTGCTACTGATCAGAATAGATTTTTATGTTTTTATTTGTTGATGAAATGTTTTTTATTCAACTGGTATTTGTGCAATTTATGTCCGATTACTGCGTAGAGATAGTTATCAATTACAAACATTTCTTTCAACTTAGTTTTGTTTATATCATAAATGTAAATACTTGATAGGTAGGTGTTTTTTTCGATATTATACACATCTACAATGGAAGCTTGTTTCCACATTTCTTTGGGCTCGTATCGTCCGATTAATTTTGAATTTACAAAAAGTAAATTATTAGAAACCGTCGTTAATTGATTTACAGTTGCTGGAAGTGAAGCAATTTTTCGTTGCCCTGTTTCTTTAATGTGTGCTACTTTAAGTTTGGCTTTGGTAGTGGTGTCAATGGTATTTCCTCGATGGATTAAGTTGAGGTTGTTGTCGGCAACAATGAATTGATTTCGGTAGTAATAGGTGTAGATGAATTTTTGCGATTGTCTGTCAAACTGCATCATTCCATCGGTGTCAAAAAAGCCATCTATTTGTTTTTGTAATAGCTGAGGCGCGTATTTTACTTGTAAAGTATCTTTAAAAGTAAAAGTCCCTAAAATGTTATAAAGCGTTTTTAATTGTTGTGCCCGAAAGGCTATTTTATCTGGAGCAATTATTTCGGCTTTTGAGAAATAGTAGTTGTTGTCATACATTACAAGTTTTGCTTTCCAATCGGATATATTTCCTTTATAGATCACTGGTACAGTGCCATCCATCAGATAAAAATAAGGAGGTGCAATTCGGACTTGTACTGAAACGAAAGGAAAGTTTTCGCGCTCCAGTTGTATTTTATATTGACGCTTGGTTTTTAAAATGGTATCGTAAGCTAGTATGTGTAATGGTGCTTGACTGTCACCGAAATAAATGGTTTTGCCATCGGTTCCTGCAAAGTATTTTGAATTGTTGGTTAGTTCTGCTTCGGCTGTTTGGGTTGTTGCACCTTGGATAAATCTTCTTATGAATGGGTTTTCTCGGTGCATAGTGTGTTCTGAATAGAAGTATAAAATAACAATTACAGCAGAACAGATTATTGCAATAATTATTAGTTTTAGATTTGTTTTGGATTTATTTGTTGCGATAAATAGTGATGCTATTGCCGCTAAAATTGTAAAAGCTATGTTGAAAATGAGGTGTTCTTTCCAGCCCATTTCTTCAAGTATTCCTCCACAGGAACATGGTACGAATGAGGAATAATTGAGTATGACTATTATGTAAGCTGTGAACATTAGCATTAATCCAAATGAAGCTAACAAAGCAATATACCTTGATTTTGGTATTGCAAGAAGTAAAGCGATCAGGAATTCAACTATTAAAACTGAATATGAAACAAATCCGGTGTATGCGCTTATAAGTGGCGATTGACCTAATTGGGCTTGGAAGTTTTGGAATTCTAATAGTTTACTTAATGCTGAGTACACAAAAAGTATCATTAGTAAAATACTTATTATTTCTACAAGGATTGATTTAAGATTGGTGACCTTTATTTTCATGGTTTAATAGAATTGGTAGAGTAAAATTCTATTAATAAAACTATTATCTTATTTCATTTTGGGAATATCGGTTTGCAAATCAACAAACTAAGTTATTAACTGTCGCTTTCTTTTTCTCTTTTTACTTCACTTGGTGGAAAATTGTAGCGTTTTTTAAATGCTTTGTAGAAGTTGGGATAATCATTGAAGCCACACATCAACGCAATCTCTTTTAATGGAATTGCTGTTTTTTGGATAAGGAATTGTGCTTTTTTAAGTCGTTCATCATTGTAGAATTGATAGATACTTGTTTTTACATTATTCCGGAAGCTGTCTTTTAAAGTGAACTCATTAGTGCCAGACATTTTTGAAAGTTCTTTAGTTGTTGGCAAAGGTTCTTCTAAATGATTTTTGATGTAGTCAAGGACTTTATGAATTAATTCGGCATCGGATTGTTTAGTAGTATTTTGATTTGTACAGTAATCATAAGGTTGTTTTTTGAACTCGTATTTCGAAATTATGTTTTGCATTTTTTCCGCTACTTCATTCAGCATGGTTGCCAATTGGTCCAACTCATCGCCACTGCCATTTAGCTCTACCCGAAACGCTAGATTTCCGGTTGCCATTTCTAAAAGCATTTTGTATAAGCTTTTAATTCGCTGTTGGTTTTGTTGGTTATCCATGAAGGTATATGTGTGAATGATTGCCAGAAAGGAAGTTGGGAAATGTTGACAAAACTATACCATCGAATTATATAAATCAAGAAGTATAGTGTTTCATTCGGGAATTAAACACCTTGTTTTGGATGTTTTTTTAATGAAAAAAGCATTGCTGGTAGTGCAATGCTTTTAAAATTTAAGAAGATTTTTTATGAGCTTTTCGCAACCAGTTGAGGTGCTAATTTTTGCTTGAGAATAGCCATATCATCGCTCACTTTTCTATCAACTACTTTTGCGTAGTGTTGCGTGGTTCGGATATTAGTGTGACCAAGCATTTTGCTCACGCTTTCAATGGGAACGCCATTTGTAAGCGTTATAGAGGTTGCAAATGAATGTCGAGCAAGGTGGAAAGTTAATTCGGTTTTAATACCGCAAACGTCACCAATTTCTTTGAGATAGCTATTCATCTTTTGATTACTTAAAACAGGTAAGATTGTTTCTTCATTCAAACACTTTGGATGTGATGCGTATTTTGCCATTATCTGTTCTGGAATAGGAAGTAAAGGGATTTTTGAACTAGTATCGGTTTTTTGTCTGTTCTTGAAAATCCATTTGTTGCCATCAATACCAATTCCGATATGATCGGAAGTTAATTGTTTTACATCGATGTAAGCAAGACCAGTAAAGCAACAAAATATGAAAATATCGCGCACTTGAATTAATCGCTCACAATGAAACTTTTTATTGTAAATTGTTTCGATTTCGCTTTCAGTTAAAAAATCTCTCTCAACTTCCTTGATTTTTCCCTTATACTTTACAAATGGACTTTCAATAATCCATCTGTTATCCAAACAGATTTGAATAATCTTCTTGAAATTTTTGATGTATTTTACAGTTGTATTGTTACTGCAACCACGTTCAGTTCTCAAGTAAAAATCGTAATCGGTTATAAAAGCTAAGTCGATATCCTTAATATTTATATCTGAAATATTGTATTTCCATTTCATAAACTCTTTTGTATGGCTAAGCGAAGTTTTGTATCGCTCTAATGTTCCTGAAGAATACTCTTCAGTTTTTACTAAAGCTTCTATTTGATCGTTGTGATTTTGAAAAATAGGTACTAGTGTTCGCTGCTTTTCAGTTTTACCAGTCAACACATTATTAAAGACCTCGGCAGTTATGTCTTTATCAACTGCGATTAGTTTCTTTTCAATACTAGAATTTTTTGCAATTAGTGAATCAAGATGGCTATTTATTGTTCTAGCTTCTTCCGAAGTGCCTTTCATTCTGCCTGCTTCTGTAGACCATTTAGTGGGATCAATGTACTTTCCGGTACTCTTGTCGAGGCGTTTCCCGTTGATTGTGGTTCTGTGATAAATTGGAACTAGTCCGTGTACATTGGCTTTTGCTCTTTTTAGATAAAAAAGATTTGTGATTGTTGCTTCCATTTTGGTGACCTTTTAATTAGTAATAATTTAGTTAAAAAGTCAAATCGGTACAAGATGTTCATTTTCTGAACTGGCTGTAAATACTGAGGTTGGCGAACAGATAGGGGCACAATTTTCACTGATTGCCTTGTGCCCCGAATTGTGCCCCTTTAGTATTGCGAATTAATGAATGTTTTGATATGGGATTAAAACAAAAAACCCCGAAAATCATAAGATTTAAGGGGTTTTGAAGTACTTTAAAAAGTATTTTGCGGAGAAAGAGGGATTCGAACCCCCGGACCTGTTACAGTCAACAGTTTTCAAGACTGCCGCAATCGACCACTCTGCCATTTCTCCAATAAGTCGGCACTACTTCCGTAATGCGGATGCAAATATAGCAACCTTTTTTATTTTCCAAAACCTTTTTTGATAAAAAATAAACTATTTTTTTTGTAAATTATATATTCTATTCATTATCTATTAGTTACTGAATTGGTTTTTGATTAATAATTTACATATTCTGTGATTTCTAGACCATATCCAATCATTCCAACGCGTTTTGTTTGTGTAGTATTTGAAATTAATTTGATTTTTGAGATGTCGATATCATGTAAAATTTGAGCTCCGATACCAAAATCTTTAGAATCCATTTTAATTTTTGGAGCTTTTATTGTTCCTTCGGACTGAAGTTGTTTTAACTCTGTTAATCTATTTAATAAATCGGATGAGTTTACCTCTTGATTGATAAATACAATTGCTCCTTTTCCTTCTTCTTGAATACGTTTAAACATATCATCCAGTTTTTTGTCAACATCGTTAGTGAGTGTATTTAAAATATCGTTGTTAGATTGGGTTGAATTGATACGTGTTAGTATTGCTTCTCCAGTATTCCAACTGCCTAACGTTAATGCTAAATGGACTTGTTTATTAGTAGTTTGTTGGTAAGCTCTTAATCTAAAAGCACCAAAACGTGTTTGAATTTCAAAGTCTTCTTTTTTGGTAATTAGACTATCGTGTTGCATTCTATAGGCAACTAAATCCTCAATGGAAACTAGTTTTAAATCAAATTTTTTGGCTACTTCAACCAACTGAGGTAAACGCGCCATTGAGCCATCTTCGTTCATGATTTCCACAATAACGCCTGCGGGCTTAAATCCTGCTAAACGTGCAAAATCAATAGCCGCTTCGGTATGACCTGTTCTTCTTAAAACGCCACCTTGTTTTGCTATTAGTGGAAAAATATGCCCTGGACGTGCTAAATCGAATGGTTTCGTGTTTTCATCTATTAATGATAAAACGGTTTTTGCTCTATCGGATGCTGAAATTCCAGTGGTAACTCCATTGCCTTTTAAATCTACAGAAACAGTAAAAGCCGTTTCCATATGATCGGTATTGTTTTTTACCATCGTGTGCAAGTCGAGTTCGTTACATCGTTTTTCAGTCAATGGTGCACAAATTAATCCTCGACCATGCATAGCCATGAAATTTATCATTTCGGGTGTTACTTTTTCGGCTGCAGCAAGGAAATCACCTTCGTTTTCTCGATCTTCATCATCAACAACTATAATAACTTTTCCTTGACGAATGTCTTCAATGGCTTCTTCTATAGTGTTGAGTTGTATTTTATTGGTACTCATTAGTTGTTGTTTTCTGTTGTAGTTATTGTGGATTTTAGAAAATTTCTGTTGTATAAATAGAAAAATATATAAAACGGAAATCCTGCAAAAAGTAGTATCAATAAGTTGATGTCTTGCTTTTTATTTGTTATAGAACTAATTTTAGTTTGTGTAAAATGAGATATTATTATGCAAATAAATAATAGCAACGTTAGGACAAATGAATATAGGTAGGCAAAAGTATTTTCGGGTTTACCTAATAATATTACAATTGCAATTAAAACAATATTTGAAACCAACGCAATGGTACTGTAAAATTTATATTTTTTGGTTAACGCTTCAAGTTCGGATAAATTAACTTTTGGAACTGAAATTGGTTTGCTTTCTGCTTTATCTTCTGTAAAAGTTTTAATTTCAGTTTGCTCTGCAAAAGGTTCGATTTCAATTTTGGTTCCATCAATTGTTTTGATAGCGATTACTTTTTCTTTTTTTGCAGGAAAGAAAGAAGCTATTTTGGCAATAAAATCAGAGAACCAATCCATTTGAATGGTTGCACCTTTATCATCGGTTGCTCTTTTGGTTAAAAAGATAGCTAAAGGCAGTAAAAGTAAAGTTGAAAGCCAACATCCTAAAAATGGTGTAATTCCGTTTTCTTGGGCTAATTTTTTTCCAAAGGTATTGACGAAGTGAAATACAATAAAAATCATAACGGCAAATACAATAGGTAATCCCAAACCACCTTTTCTAATAATTGCTCCGAGTGGCGCACCGATAAAAAACATTAGAATGCATGAAAATGCAACTACAAATTTATCATACAATGCAATCCAGTGCATGTTGATGTTTTTTACTTTATTTTCAAATTCATATTTTGAACCTTCAATGGAAAAGATATTAGCATCTAAATTTCCTGCTGTAACTCTAATAATCTGCTCTTTTTCGCTTTTACTAAAATTTGAAAGCAGGGCATTTTTGTTAAAATCAAGAGGTTCTTTTGTGGTGTCTTTTACTTTATGTGGTTCTTCTTTTGCAAAAGAAATACCAGTTCTAGCATTGATATTATCAACATAAGAAGTTAAATCCTTTTTGTAATTTTTGCTCAAAGAATCAAGCGTATATCTCAATTCTCCAACGGTAAGCATCGTATTTGTATTGGTAATCTGCTCTTCGTCAAGTTTTACATTGTTCAATTTTGATAAATCAATGTTGATTACATAGCGATTAAATTCACTTTTGGCAAATGGAATTTTTTCGCGCTCTTCATATTTTTTTGGTGTAATGTCTTCGTAATAATTTCCGTCTTTTAGAACTAATTTTAAAACATTAGATTTCTCACTACTTACTAATTCGCCCGATTTTGCCTTTATAATAGTAGTGTTTCCTATTCCCAAATTGGATTTTTTATGAATAGTAACTTTATCTAAATAACGACCTTCATCACCCGATTTTTTTTCGACTTTAATGGTATAATTCCCAACTTCGCTAAACTGTCCTTCGGAAATAGCCATTGCAGGTTTTACTTGTGCAATATTTCTTCTAAAGTTGATGAATTTATATTCGGCATAAGGAATAACGTTATTGGCAAAAATAAAGGCAACAATGCTTAAAAAAAGAATGAAAACCGTTAAAAACTTCATTGAACGTTGCAACGATATTCCTGATGATTTCATAGCAGCAAATTCATAATTTTCGGCTAAACTACCAAAAGTCATGATGGACGCCAACAAAACCGATAATGGTAAAACCAGCGGAATTACTCGCGGCATCGCAAACGATAAAAATTTCATTACTGAGACGAAATCTAAATCTTTTCCTGCTAATTCACCAATAAACAACCAAACAGTTTGTAAAATGAATATAAATAAAAGGATGACAAATACAGTTGTAAATGTAGAAACGAATAACTTTAATAAGTACTTGTCAAGTATTTTCACTTGGTTTTAATCTAATTTGTTGATGTAGTAATTAGGATATTTACTGGCAACAAAGGTAAACTGATTTTTTGATAAGGGCTGATTTGTTTTAAAAGAATTAACAGTCAAAGTGGTTTTTGTACCATTTTTTCCCATTTCAATCACGTTATAGATGTGCTTTGTTTGCGAATCGATACCCAAAAGGATTTCTTTACGAGGATCTTTTGCATTATTTGGCACCAATTTGATGTATTGAATTTTTCTTCCTTTTACATCTTGAACAATATCCCAATAGTATTTATAACCGCTGTTAAAAAAAGTCAACATTTTGGCTGGAGTTATAGCATTTTCGCCTTTTTCTTCAATTCCAGCAATTGTAATTTCTTCATCTTCTGGAACGATAGTATAATTTTTTTTACCATCAAAAATTTTGGTAATTCCCATAAAGTTAAGGTAATATTTATTACCACTAAGGATTACATTTCCTTTACTTTCTTTGTTGATGTTTTCCTTTCCGTTGTATAAAGAATATTTAAAATCGATAACAATATTATCATACGATTTTATTTTTGCAGTAACTTGATCCAATAAATCTTTAGCTTTTTTGTCTTGAGCGTTCATAGAAAAGCTCAAAAAAAGTACTAAAACTAATGATATTACATTTTTCATGGTGCTAATTATTTTGTTCATTGTTTAAAAATTGTTCCAAAGAAGCCAAATCAGAAATGTTTACACTTCGAGCTTTGCTTCCTTCAAATGGACCAACAATTCCTGCAGCTTCTAATTGATCAATCAATCTTCCGGCACGATTGTAACCCAGTTTCAATTTTCTTTGCAATAATGATGCCGAACCTTGTTGAGCAGTAACAATTATTTCTGCCGCATCTCTAAAAAGACTATCGCGTTCCGAAATATCGATGTCAAGATTCACACTACTACCTTCTTCGCCAACATATTCTGGCAACAAATATGCACTTGCATAGGCTTTTTGAGAACCAATATAATCTACAATTTTTTCCACTTCAGGTGTATCAACAAACGCACATTGTACACGAACTAAGTCATTTCCGTTAGAAAATAATAAATCCCCACGTCCAATAAGTTGATCTGCTCCACCAGTATCAAGAATGGTTCTTGAATCGATTTTGGAAGTTACTCTAAAAGCAATTCTAGCAGGGAAATTGGCTTTAATCATACCTGTAATTACATTAACTGACGGACGTTGCGTAGCAATAATCAAGTGAATTCCAATAGCACGAGCTAATTGTGCCAAACGAGCAATTGGTGTTTCTACTTCTTTTCCTGCAGTCATGATTAAGTCTGCAAACTCATCGACAACCAAAACGATATAAGGTAAAAAACGATGTCCGTTTTCTGGATTTAATTTTCTGGTTTTGAACTTTTCGTTGTATTCTTTGATGTTTCGAACCATGGCATCTTTTAACAATGAATAACGATTGTCCATTTCGATACAAAGCGAATTTAACGTATTGATTACCTTTGAATTATCTGTTATTATTGCATCTTCTACATCGGGTAATTTTGCTAAATAATGGCGTTCAATTTTATTAAATAATGTAAGCTCAACTTTCTTTGGATCGACCAAAACAAATTTAACTTCGGCTGGATGTTTTTTGTATAAAATAGAAGTCAAAACAGCATTTAATCCAACGGATTTACCTTGTCCAGTTGCTCCAGCCATCAATAAGTGAGGCATTTTAGCTAAATCAACTACAAAAGTTTCGTTGGAAATGGTTTTTCCTAATGCGATTGGCAACTCCATTTCGGCTTCTTGAAATTTAGCTGATGAAATAACCGTTTTCATTGGAACCATCGTTGGATTTTTATTTGGAACTTCAATACCAATCGTTCCTTTTCCTGGAATTGGCGCAATGATACGAATTCCCAAAGCAGCTAATGATAAAGCTATATCGTCTTCTAAACTTTTAATTTTTGAAATACGAATTCCCGCATCGGGAACAATTTCATATAGCGTAACCGATGGTCCAACGGTTGCTTTAATTTGAGAAATCGTAATTCCGTAGTTTTTTAAAGTTTCAACAATTCGGTTTTTGTTGCTTTCAAGTTCTTCTTGATTGATTGTAATTCCAACTGATGCATATTCTTTTAATAAATCTATCGTTGGAAATTTATAATTTGATAATTCTAAGGTTGGATCGAATTCTCCAAAATCTGCAACCAGTTTTGAAGCCAAATTTTCACTGATAACATCTTCATCGGCTGCTTTTTCGATAACAAAATCTTCATCGGTTGATACCGAAATCGGTTCAGTAACTTGAGGATTTTCAACCACCAAAGTTGGAGTTGGAACTGGAGTTATTGATTTTATTGTTGGTTCGAGATTAATTTCAGAAGCATGTTCAATGGTTGGTTTTAAGGCTTCTTTATTAATTTCAAAATTGGATGTAATTAATGTTGGTTCTGGAATTTCTTCTTCCTCAATTTCTTCTTTAACGGCAAATTCTTCAAGATTGTATTCTTTTGAAGCAGTTGAAGTAATGACATCTTTGTTTTCTGTCATGCTTTTAAAATCCTCGCTAATGTCTTTTCGTTTTTTCTCAAAAAAGGATTTTATTGAATCAGGTGAAACTTTGATTTTGAAGACAATGTAAACTATGATTGAGAATACAATGAGTAATAGTGTTCCAATTTTACCTAAATAATCTTGAAAAAACAAGTTCATTTCATAGCCAATTGTTCCGCCAAGTTCTGGTAACGAAGTAGCAAAAAATCCGAAGCAAATAGAGAGAATTATGACAGCAAATAAATCCCAAAACCAAGTATTCTTTAGCCTTTTTATGGGTAAATCAAGTAGTAAAAATGCGCCACTTAGAAAAAATAATTTCACAAAAAGAAATGATGCAGCACCAAAACCTCTGTAAATGAACAAATAAGAAACATAAGCCCCAAATTTCCCCAACCAGTTTCCTACAACTTCTTTTCTATCGGTTAAATCACCAACAGCACTTTGATCGTATTGACCATAGATGAAAAATGAAATAAAAGACAACAACAATGCAATTGAGGTAATTATAAAAACAAAACCCAAAAGAACTCTGTATTGCTTGAGTTTATTGGGATTTATCTTTGCGTTTTTATCTTTTGTTTCGGTATTTTCTTTTTTTACTTGTTTTGCCATCGGTACATTTAATTGCTATAAAAATAGAAATTTAATCGAGAGTTTACATAAATTTTGGAACATAAATCAGTAATCCAACAGCAATTGCGGCAAAAGCGGCAAATAAAACTGCTCCAGCTGCTATGTCTTTTATAAAACCAATTTTATTATGAAATTCAGGATGAATGAAATCTGCAATTTTTTCAACAGCTGTGTTTAAACTCTCAATTCCCAGAACTAATCCAAAAGCCAGAATCTGCATCATCCATTCTTCACGAGAAATTTCAAAAACAAAACCAGCAATAATAAGCAATAAAGCAATAGATGATTGCACCATTACGCTATGTTCAGTTGTGATTAGTTTGAACGCACCTTTAAATGCAAATCCAATACTTTTTATTCTTCCTGTAAAAAAGGAGTTGTCTTTTTCGAATTCCATTTTTATGAAATTATAACGATGCTAAGGCTGCTTCGTAGTTTGGTTCGTCTGCAATTTCAGCTACTTGTTCAGTGTATTTTACAATTCCATTTTCGTCTAAAACAACGATAACTCTTGAGTGTAAACCCGCCAAAACACTATCAGTAATTTCTAAACCATAATCTTTTCCAAAACTTCCTGTTTTAAAATCAGATAAATTTTCAACATTATCTATACCTTCTGCGCCACAAAAACGTTTTTGAGCAAAAGGCAAATCACGTGATATACATAATACTTTTGTGTTTGCTAATGCGCTAGCTTTAGCGTTAAAAGTTCTAACTGATGTTGCACAAGTTCCAGTATCAATGCTTGGAAATATGTTTAAGACTAATTTACTACCTGCAAAATCGGCTAAAGTTGCTGTAGATAAATCATTTTTTACTAATTGAAAATCAGGAGCTTTTGAACCAACTTTTGGTAATTCACCTGAAGTATTTACTGCGTTTCCGCCTAATGTTATTGATGCCATTTTTTTATAATTTTAAGATGTCAAAAGTAGGGAATTATTTTGGAAATTTAAAAAGCATATTATTTGTTCGATCTTACAAAAAATGAATGTTAATTCTTTGTCAAATTATCTTAGCTTTTATCAATAAAGATTTTCAATAAAAAAGTCCTGAAAATATCAGGACTTATATAATTTAAACTTAACTAAACGTGCAACGCTCTATTATCCGTGGCAGCCAAAGCAGCTTCTTTTATTGCTTCTGCAAATGTTGGATGCGCGTGTGACATTCTAGAAATATCTTCGGCAGATGCTCTAAATTCCATTGCTGTAACAGCTTCTGCAATTAAATCGGCACAACGAGCACCAATCATGTGAACACCAAGAACTTCATCGGTTTTGGCATCAGCTAGAATTTTTACAAATCCATCTAAATCGCCACCAGCACGAGCTCTTCCTAATGCTTTGAAAGGAAAACTTCCTGCTTTATACTCTACTCCATCGGCTTTTAATTGCTCTTCTGTTTTTCCAACAGCAGCAACTTCTGGCCAAGTGTAAACTACTCCAGGAATTAAATTATAATCGATATGTGGTTTTTGACCAACCAAAATTTCAGCTACCATTACACCTTCTTCTTCGGCTTTGTGAGCTAACATTGCTCCACGAACAACATCACCAATTGCATAAATATTTGGAACATTAGTTTGTAAATGATCGTTTACTTCTACCATTCCTCTATCAGTGATTTTTACACCAGCTTTATCTGCCGAAAGTCCGTCTGTATAAGGACGACGACCAACAGAAACCAATGAATAATCTCCTTCTAAAGTGATTGTTTCACCTTTGGCATTCTCAGCTTGAACCGTAACGACATCGCCATTTCTTTCTACCGATTGTACTTTGTGTGAAGTGTAGAATTTCATTCCTTGTTTTTTCAACACTTTAGTCAATTCTTTAGACAAAGCTGCATCCATTCCTGGAATAATTCGGTCCATGAATTCTACAACCGAAACTTGAGCACCCAATCTTAAATACACTTGTCCTAATTCAATTCCGATAACACCACCACCAATAATTACAAGATGTTTAGGAACTTCTGGTAATTTTAATGCTTCGGTTGATGTTATAATTCTTTCTTTATCTAATTTGATAAAAGGAAGATTTGATGGTTTAGAACCAGTTGCTATAATGATATTTTTACCTTCGATAACTTCTGAAGTTCCGTCAGCTTTTGTAACTTTTACGTGAGTTGCATCTTCAAATGAACCCAATCCTTCAAAAACGGTTACTTTATTTTTATCCATTAAAAATTTAACACCGCCAGAAGTTTGGTCAACAACTGCTTGTTTACGAGCAATCATTTTCTCAAGATTTACTTTTACTTCACCCGAAACTTCAATTCCGTGGTCTGCAAAATGTTGTAATTCTTCGTAATGGTGTGATGATGCCAACATCGCTTTTGATGGAATACAACCAACATTAAGGCAAGTTCCACCAAGCGTTGAATATTTTTCTATAATTGCGGTTTTAAAACCTAATTGTGCACAACGAATTGCCGAAACATATCCGCCTGGACCTGAACCTATAATGACTACGTCAAATGAACTCATGATATCTATTTTAGTGTGTTTTTATAAAAGTTGCACAAATTTACGAATTCAATTTCAATTATGATATCAAAAATCAAATTCAATGTGAAAAATCAATTTAATCCCAATCTTGTGCGACAAAAACCATTTTTTCTCCATTTGAAGCAGTTAAGGTTAACTTGTGTGCATTTATAGAAAATGAATTTATTGTTGTAATTGATGCTAAAAAATCAGTTTCTAATTTCATATTGTCTTGGCAAAACATTCTTGTGGCGATACCTTGCGAAAATTGAATTGTTTTTCTATCTTTAACCGAATACGAAAAAGATAAATTGTTACAACCCATTTTAGAAGTTGCTCTTTCAGAATTTGTCATGTCTAGAAATGCTTTTTGCTCAACAAAATACTCTTTTTTGTAGTCTTTAAATTCTACTAACATCCAAACTCTATTGATGTTTTGAGCTGGAGTTTCTGTAACATTCTTTTTGCAATTGCAGGAGAATGTAAAAATTGAAACTAGAATTAGGATTGATAGCTTTTTCATAATGGAATTGTTTTAACCACAAATTTCACGAATTTTCACGAATTAATAACATTTTTTATCCGCATCCTTGTCATTCCGTAGGAATCTCAACTCATAACTTTTTAGATTCCTACGGAATGACAAACTACATGAAAATTGTTTCTATTAAACCGTAAAAACAGTTGTATTCTTTACCTCGCCAATCATAAAAGTACTGTGCGTACTACCAATATGCTGAAGCGTTGTGAGTTTGGTAACCATAAATTCACGGTATTCTTCCATGTCTTTTACGCAAATTTTTAAGATGTAATCATAGTCGCCGCTGACGTGGAAACATTCTAGAACTTCGTTTAGTTTGACTACTTCTTTTTCAAATTGATTGATGAATTCCTTGGTGTGTTGCAACAACTTTAAATGACAGAAAACTACAAAACCTTTATTGATTTTGTTCCGATTTAAAAGCGCAACGTATTTATCTACAATTCCTTCTCTTTCCAACTTTTTTATGCGTTCGTAAACTGCTGTGACCGATAAATTGAGTTTTACCGAAAGTTCTTTGGTAGTCTTTTTTGTATCAGTTTGTAGAAGTTGCAGGAGTTTTTTGTCTATTGCGTCCATGTTTCGAGTTTCGGGTTTCGGGTTTCTAGTTTTTATAAAAATCTAAATTGTTATTAAATTATTTTCAAAATTAGTTTTTAATTCTAAATAATTACATTTAAATAGATTTATTTTCTAATTTAAATCCAAACTATTGTTCTTAAATCTTATAATTTGTTTTTTTGATGATTGTAATTAAAAACTAAAAGCCCTAGCCCAGATTGCAACGGAAATCCTTTTTATTTTTTCTTTAAAAATGAAAAGATTGCAGTGGAAAGCTGGAAAAAGCTTCTAAAAAAAACAACTTATGAAAAACTTCAATCCTGCAGATAAAATTCAAGATTTACAATATTTCGGTGAATTTGGTGGTGTAAACCCATCTATTTCAGACAGTTCTACTTATACTTTTCTTTCGGCTAAAACGATGTTTGACACGTTTGAAGGCAATGCGGAAGGTTGTTATTTGTATTCTAGACATTCGTCGCCGAGTAATTTATATTTAGACCAAGCTTTGGCTGCGATGGAAGGAACGGAAACTGCGAATGTTTCGGCTTCTGGAATGGGCGCGATTACGCCTACTCTTTTGCAATTGTGTAGTAATGTCGATCACATTGTTTCGAGTCGCACGATTTATGGCGGAACGTATGCTTTTTTGAAGAATTTCACACCGAGATTTGGCATTAAAACCTCGTTTGTTGACATCACAAAACTGGATGTTGTTGAAGCTGCAATTACCGATAAAACCAAAGTACTTTATTGCGAAACTGTGAGTAATCCGTTATTGGAAGTAGCTGATATTGCTGGTTTGGCGAAGATTGCTAAGAAACATAATTTGAAATTGGTGGTTGACAATACGTTTTCGCCATTGAGTGTTGCGCCAATAAAATTGGGTGCCGATATTGTAATTCACAGTTTGACAAAATACATCAACGGAAGTAGCGATACGGTTGGTGGCGTTACTTGTGCGTCGAGAGAATTTATCAATAGTTTGAAAGATGTGAATTCTGGCGCAAGTATGTTACTTGGACCAACGATGGACAGTTTACGAAGTGCAAGTGTGATGAAAAACCTGCGAACGTTACATATTAGAATGAAACAACACAGTTACAATGCAATGTATTTGGCTGAGAAATTTGAAAATGACGGATTGAAAGTGGTTTATCCAGGTTTGCCAAGTCATCCGAGTCATGAATTGTATGCTGGAATGATTAATAAAGAATACGGTTTTGGCGGAATGATGACGATTGATGTTGGAAGTTTAGATAAAGCCAATGAATTAATGGAATTGATGCAAGAACGAAACTTGGGTTATTTAGCTGTGAGTTTAGGATTTTACAAAACGTTATTTTCGGCACCTGGAACTTCTACATCTAGTGAAATTCCGTTGGAAGAACAAAAAGAAATGGGCTTGACGGATGGCTTGATTCGTTTTTCAATTGGTTTGGATAATGATATTGAACGTACGTATCAAATGATGAAAGAATGTATGGTTGAGTTGGGTGTTTTATAAAATAAATTTAATTAAGAAAAACATAAGAATAACACAAATTAATTAAATCAATTCTACCCATAACAACATGATTACCTTATTTAATACAAAGGATTTGCATTATTTTTATACATTTGAATGTCGCTAGAAGACATTTAAATAATCGTTGTGAAAAATATTTTAATTAGTCTCTTAGTGTTTTTTGTTTTCTCATCAGTAAAAGGACAAGAACTTTTACCTTTTGTTGAAAATTTTACCAAAAGTAAATACAATGGTGATAATCAAGTTTGGAGTATAGCGCAAGGAAGTGATAATGCATTTTATTTTGCCAACTATCATTACTTATTGCGCTACAACGGCGTTCGATGGGAAAAGTATAGTTTGCCAAACAAAACCATTATTCGTTCGGTTTTTACAGATGATGATAAAATCTACTCTGGTTCGTATAATGAATTTGGTTATTGGAAAAGAGAGTTCTGTTAGTGTAGACAATGATGGTAATATTTATGCTGCAGGTTCATGTGCAGAAATTGAAGCTAATTTTAACGGAACAGCTTTGCCTGCACCACATTTATATACTGTTTATGTCACAAAATACAATCCAAATGGGCAAATGCAATGGACAAAATATATTGAAGACATTACCTGTCCAAGTCCAATAGTTAAAGCGCGAACTCCAAACGAAGTTTATTTTAGTTCGGAACTTTTTGACAGTTTCCCTTTTGATGCTATAATTCCCGAAGGTCCAATTGGCGGTTTTTTTGATTTCTTTTTGGCAAAATTAAATCAAACCAGAAATTTTATTTGGGTAAAAGAAGTTCCAGGAATGGGTTCGGTTACACCAGGAATGACTAATTCTTTAGAAATTGACAACGAAGGAAATATTTACTTTGGTGGAAATACTAGAAATACTATTCAGTGGAATGAAACGATTTCAACAACAGCTAATGGATTTAGCAACGATATTTTAGTTTTAAAATACAATACTTCTGGAAATGTAATTTGGGCAAAAACTGCTGGCGGAAATTCTTATGATCAATTGCACAGTATTAGTTTGTTGCCTGACGGAAACCTTGTCATTACCGGAATTGCAAAAGAAAACACAACTTTTGAACCTTTAAGTCACACTCCTACAAATCCAAATTATTATCCTTTTGTAACTCGATTAAATCAAACGACATTAGATTTACCTGAAAACGAAATTAAATCTTTGATTGTTTATCCAAATCCTGCAAAAGAAACGATTACCGTTCAATCTAACTATCAAAATGGCGTTGCAACATTGCATAATTCGTTGGGACAACTATTGAAAACGGTTGTAATAACTTCAAATGAAACCACATTTGACATCAGCGAATTATCAAAAGGAACTTATTTTTTCAAATTAAATTCCGATGTAATCAAGATTATGAAAGAGTAATAATTGATTAATGAGGCAATTTATCTTTAAAAACACCATAAAGAAATGTTCCAAAAATTGCTCCTATTAAAATCAGTCCAACACTCATAAATCCTGCTCCAAGAAGTATAAAAATTGGACCTGGACAAGCGCCAACCAAAGCCCAACCCAAACCAAAAAGCGTTCCGCCAATCCAGTAGCGAGCGTTTCCTTTTTCTTTGTCTTGAATGTAAATAGGATTTCCGTTGATGTCTTTTAGATTTTTTCTTTTAATGATTTGAATGCCAATTACTCCTGTAAAAATAGCAACTCCAATAATTCCAAACATGTGAAACGATTGAAAGTGAAACATTTCATAAATTCGGTACCAAGAAACGGCTTCAGCTTTCGTTAAAACAATACCAAAGAAAAAACCAACCAATAAATATTTTAATAATTTCATAGCTTAAAAAAGTAAGGGTAAAACAAAATGCGACATGATTAATCCGCCAATAAAAAATCCGATAACGGCTTTTAACGATGGAAATTGTAGATTACTCAATCCCGAAATAGCGTGACCCGATGTACATCCACCAGCATAACGCGAACCAAAACCAATTAAAATTCCGCCAATTACTAAAATCGCAATCATTTTTGGCGACTGCAAAGCTTCGGAACCAAAAAGAAAATCAGGAAGCAACTTTCCGTTTGGAGCATCAAAGCCTAAATTTTGCAGTTGTGAAATCGTTTCTGGATTGATAGCAACATTAGAACTATCGCTTAAAAAATGAACAGCAACATAGCCGCCAATCATTGCACCAAGAACTACGACCAAATTCCATCGCTGTGATTTCCAATCCCAATCAAAAAAAGAAACCTTCTTCCCTATTCCAGTCATTGAACAAAACGAACGCAAATTGGAAGACATTCCAAAAGTTTTTCCAAAATAGGTCAACAATAACATTACAAAACCTATCAAAAACCCCGAAATAGCCCAATGCCACGTTTGTGTAAAAATTTCCATAAATACATATTTTGTACAAAAATAGAGATTCATTTAAAGTTCTGTTGACATATTTATATAATTTTATGGTTTGAAAACATACTTATTTTATATTAGCACGATAATTGCACTACAAAAACAAAACATTTTCTATTTATGAAAAACATCATCAAATACGTTTCAATTCTTTGCATAACACTAAGTGTAAGTTCTTGTATCAGCACAAAATCAACCATCAAAAACATTGATGACAATGCACCAAACTTAACGTTAACAAAAAATAATACCTTTCTAATTACGGATTACAGCCAAGATCCAAAATATGGATATGATGCTGATTATCCAGTAAATGTTTTCTACAAAAACTCCAAAGGAGAAGATATTAACGCCCATCGATTTTTAAATGCATTAGCTGGTCCAAAAGGCGAAAAAATTACTTATACTAAGCTAGAAAGCTGTTGTCCTTTTCCAAGCAAAAGAACCGAAATGGGCGCAGGATTTCTTGATGTATATGAAATTACTTGGGAAGGACAATCAAAACCTATCAAACTATATATCAACATTTATGAAAAAGGATATTTGTTTGTTCCGGTTGGATTATCCTTAAAAAAATAACCTCATTTCGATAAAATATTCTTAAATTAGCGGTTTTAAAAATCCTAATTATAATGAATATAAACAGTATTCCGCAGATAAAAAATATCGAAAGCGGAAATTTCTTTGTTTTGGCTGGTCCATGTGCAATAGAAGGTGAAGAAATGGCGTTAAAAATTGCCGAAAAATTAGTTACAATTACAGACAAATTAGAAATTCCTTATGTTTTTAAAGGTTCGTTTAAAAAAGCAAACCGTTCACGTATAGATAGTTTCTCTGGAATTGGAGATGAAAAAGCATTAAAAATTCTAAGAAAAGTATCCGAAACTTTCAATATTCCAACCGTTACCGATATTCATACCAATGAAGATGCCGATAAAGCAGCTCAGTATGTAGATATTCTTCAAATTCCAGCATTTTTAGTTAGACAAACCGATTTAGTTGTTGCTGCTGCTAATACAGGAAAAGTAGTCAATCTAAAAAAAGGACAATTCATGAGTCCAGAAAGCATGAAACATGCCGTTCAAAAAGTATTAGATTGCCAAAACGGAAACGTGATGGTTACCGATAGAGGAACGATGTTTGGCTACCAAGACATGATTGTCGATTTTAGAGGAATTCCAACCATGCAAAACTATGCTACAACTGTTTTAGACGTTACCCATTCGTTACAACAACCAAATCAAACGGCTGGAGTTACTGGTGGAAGACCAGATATGATTGAAACTATTGCCAAAGCCGGAATAGCCGTTGGTGTAGACGGAATTTTTATCGAAACCCATTTTGATCCAGCTAATGCCAAAAGCGATGGTGCAAACATGTTGCATTTAGATTATTTCGAAAATCTAATGACAAGACTTGTATCCATCAGAAAAACAATAAATGCGTTTTAATTTTATAGATTTTTAATTTTGAAAAAGATAATTTTATCAGCCATAACGCTAATCTGTTCTTATAATCAATATAGTTTTGCTCAAGATACTGCTTCTCCCGAAAAATACACTGCTCATAACAAAGGTAAATTTTATGTTTTTTGGGGTGGAAACAGAGAAAGTTTCTCAAAATCTGATATTCGTTTTCAAGGCGAAGATTATGATTTTACATTAAACAATGTTGCTGCTCACGACAAACCAAAAGGATGGCATTGTGATTATTTAAATCCAGCAAGAATGACCATTCCACAAACCAATTTACGATTTGGATATTTTATAACTGACCACTATAATATTTCCATTGGAGTTGATCACATGAAATATGTCATGACGCAAGATCAAACGGTTGATTACAGTGGATATTACCCAAATTCAGGTAGTTATGAAGAAATATTACCTAACGACCAGTTACTTTTAACGGAAGATTTCCTTACCTTTGAACATACCGATGGATTAAACTACATCAAT
The DNA here is from genome assembly GCF_014486675.1 of Flavobacterium macrobrachii. Taxonomy (GTDB): domain Bacteria; phylum Bacteroidota; class Bacteroidia; order Flavobacteriales; family Flavobacteriaceae; genus Flavobacterium; species Flavobacterium macrobrachii. Next base: position 397 of record NZ_JACTAC010000026.1, on the reverse strand, counting down.
ACCGAGTTTTCTCGTGTTGATGATATTTCCAAATGGTTCAAATTACCCAACACCGATAAATTTCAAATTAATATTACCGAAGGTATTGGAGCAGGAATTTTATATCCAAAAACTAATGCCAAATTATTAGGTAAAGAAAGACATGATGATTTTCATATTTCGGGCTATGGAGTTTCAGCAAAAGTAGGATTGAATTTTACGTTCTTCAAGTATTTCTTTCTCCAAACTGAATTAAAAGGTGGATACATTGATATGCCCAATATAAGAACAACTAATAACACTGCCGATAAAGCTTCGCAACATTTTTATTTTTTACAACGAATTATTGCCTTTGGCGGAATTTTTAGAATATGATAGATTAATTGATTAACCATCTATATACCAACTAAATTTAACT